>JAUXST010000748.1 GCA_030679805.1 Reyranella sp.
ACACGGATGGTACGTCACGCCAGGCCGTAACGAGTCCGCATTTCAGCCCGTCCCCACCGAGCACCGATAAGAGTCGGAACGGACACATGGCGCTGCCTGTCACAGGCAGTACCGGGCTGGTGACATCTGAAGAAGAAACGACGTCGTAAAAAGCCCGTGATTCCGGGCTCGGCCCGGACTCCGGGCAGGTGCGTGTCACAACATTTGTCTCAACTTGGTGTGACACATTGAGTTGTGACACGCGATCAGGACAACGGCTCTCCGGCGTGCGGGGAGCTATTCCGCTCTAACGTCTTTCGAAATCGATGCGCTCGTCGACGGGCAGGCCGAGCAGGTGCCGGCGCAGGCAGTCGAGCCCGAGTTCGGCCGCACCGACGCGCACCCAGTCACGTCCCCCGATCAGGCGGGCCTGGCGCGAGACGGTCCCCTTGGCGTCGGCAATGCCGATGCAGATCGTGGCGCCGAAGTCGGGCCGGTCCGCCCCTTCGTCGAGCTGCATGAGCACGGTGAGCCCGTGGCTGGCGCCGCTCGCCTTGCGCTGGTCTTCGGCGATCGCGGCCGCTGCCGAGGCCGATACTTCGCCGGCCAGGCCGAGCTCGACCGGATCGCGCGCCACCACGCCGCGCTTAAAAATCTTCTCGGCGCCGGGCAGGGGCGCCAGCCGCGCGGCGATGTTTCCCGAGGTGAACATCTCGGCGGTCGCCAGCGTATGGCCGCCCGCGGTCAGGCTGCCCAGGATCACGCCTTCGATCGTCTGGTCGTCCTCGGCGATGATGAAATTGCCCAGCCGCTTGCGCACCTCGGCTTCGACGGGACCGAGGCGTGCCGCCAGGTCGGCCTCGTCGTCGCCGCGCACGGCAAGCTTGGTTTCGAGCTGCGGGTAGTGCGCCTGGAAGCCGAGCTTGATGCCGCCTTCCTGCTTGAAGGCCTCGATGCTGCCCAGCATCTCGTCGGCGCGCGACTCGCCGATGCCGAAGGTGTGGAAGCGCTTGAGCTTCGTCACGCCCCTGATGCCGCCCAGCGCCAGCAGGCGCGGGATCACCTGCTCGTCCAGCATGCGGCGCATCTCGCGCGGCACGCCCGGGGTGAACAGGAAGCGGGCGCGGCCGATGGTGACGGCGAAGCCGCAGGCGGTGCCGATCGGGTTGTTGATGAACTCGGCGTTGGCCGGCAGCATCGCCTGCTTCCTGTTGTTGGCGGGCATCACCCGCCCGCGCCGCGCGTAGGACTGGGTCATGCGCTCCATCCAGTAGTCGCTCAGCACCAGCTCGACGCCGCATGCCTCGGCCGCCACTTCCTGCGAGAGGTCGTCAACCGTGGGCCCGAGCCCGCCGTTCACGATCACCGCGTCGGCCCTTTCGCCTGCTTGGCGGAACGCTTCGAGCAGGCTCGCGCGGTCGTCGCCGACGGTCGTGCCCCAATGGACGTCCAGCCCGACATCGGCGAGGCGCCGGGCGATGTGGCT
>JAUXST010000749.1 GCA_030679805.1 Reyranella sp.
CCCCGGCTCGAGTCCGGTCCACGCGTTGGTGTAGATACGGTTCATCAGCTCGGCGGCGTCCTTGCCGACCACCTCGATTTTGCCGAGCGTCGTGGCATCGAAGATGCCGACGGCCTGCCGTGTCGCCTTGCATTCGCGCACCACAGCCGCGTGCATGTCTTCGCCAGGTTGCGGAAAATAATGCGCGCGTCTCCACAGGCCGACGTCCTCGAAGACGGCGCCCCGCGCCTCGGCCCATTCGTGGTTCGGAGTCCTGCGCAGCGGATCGAACAACTCGCCGCGCGATTGACCGGCGAAGATGCCGAATGTCGTCGGCGTATAGGGCGGACGGAATGTCGTAAGGCCAACCCGGGGCAGTGGAATCTCCAGCGTCTGCGACACCAGGCCGAGCGCGTTCATGTTCGAGGTTTTGCCCTGATCGGTCGCCATGCCGGTGGTGGTGTAGCGCTTGACGTGTTCGATCGAGCGAAAACCCTCACGGATCGCCAGCGTGACGTCCTTCCCGGTGACGTCGTTCTGGAAATCGATCCAGGCTCGCGTCCTTGACGGATCGCCGCCATGTGGCGTCACGCCAATGAAGCCGTCCGAGCCGACGCTGTCGCCGTCAACCGCGAAGGCGCGGTCGGCAGCGCCGGCAAAACCCGCGGCCCGTGCCGCACCGCTTCCGCCGGCCGTGCCGTCATTCAGGACGGTTTCGAGATCGAAGATGCCGCGACAGGCGCCGACCGACCGCTCGCGCTCGACTGACGTACCGGGCAGAAAGGCCCGCAGCGCCTCATCATAGACGAGTTTGCCGCGGGACTGCGAAAACAGATGGACGCTCGGCGTGAAACCGCCGGACATCAACAGTAGATCACAGGCGATGGTTTCGGATGAACCGACGCGCCCATCCGTGCCGAGCTTGCCGAGGTCGACGGAGTCGATGCGCAGGCGACCGCTGGTGCCTGTCACCACCGTCGCCTCGCGAACCTCCATACCGGCGGCCCGGGCGCGATCCACCCACACGCCGCCCGGCGCCGCGCGCAGATCGGCGATGGCCGCGACGGCGACACCGGCCGCCTTGAGATCGAGTGCGGCACGATAGGCGCTGTCGCAGGCCGTGAAGATCACCGCCGTGCCGCCCGGCACGACGCCGAAGCGATTGGCATAGATCCGGGCGGCTTCCACCATCATGATGCCGGGCCGGTCATTGTCCGGAAATACCAGCGGCCGCTCCAGCGCGCCGGTCGCCAGCACGACCTCCCTGGCGCGGACCTGCCACAGCCGCTCGCGCGGCAATTTCGGATCGGCCCTGGCGAGATGATCCGTGACGCGCTGGCAAAGCCCGAGGAAGTTATGCGGATACCAGCCGAACGCCGTGGTGCGCGGCATCAGCATGACGTTGGCGCGCGCGGCGAGCCCGGCGAGCGCCCTGGCTGCCCAGTCACCAGCCGACAGGCCGTCGATCATCGCGGTTTTCTCGGACAGCAGCGAGCCGCCCATCTCGGCCTGCTCGTCACAGAGGAAGACCCTTGCGCCGGATGCCGAGGCAGCAAGGGCCGCCGCCAGACCCGCGGGGCCGGCACCGATGACCAGCACGTCGCAATGCGCATAGACCTGGGTGTAACGATCGGTGTCCGGCTTTGCCGGCGCGCGGCCGAGACCGGCGGCGCGGCGGATCAGCGGTTCATATATCTTCTTCCAGGCGGCGGGCGGCCACATGAAGGTCTTGTAGTAGAAACCCGCGCCCAGGAGCGGCGCGAACACCTCATTGATGGCGCCGATATCGAAACCCAGCGATGGCCAGCGGTTCTGGCTTTCCGCGACCAGCCCTTCATGGATCTCGACCTGCGTCGCGCGCATGTTCGGCGTATAATGCGCATCATCGCTGCCGACGCCGACCAGGGCGTTGGGCTCATCGGAGCCGGCGGTGACGATGCCGCGCGGACGATGATACTTGAACGAGCGCCCGACCAGATGAACGCCGTTGGCGAGCAACGCCGAGGCCAGCGTATCGCCGGCAACACCCTGGTAGCTCTCGCCATCGAAGCTGAAGCGCACGGGTTTGGCGCGATCGACGCGGCCTCCCGAGGGAGTGCGGAAACGGCCGCTCATCGCGTGGTGCCCTTGCCGTCGGGCGACAGCGCGGGCCGCGGTTGCCCCGCGGGATAGCTCGCAACGATGGTGTCGCTGATGGTGTCCCGGAGCACGTTGAAGAACCGGCCGCAGCCATGCAGATGCCGCCAGCGCTCGGCGTGGACACCCCGCGGGTTGGAACGCTCATATAGAAAGGCCGCCCAGGATGCGTCGTCGAGGC
Organism: Reyranella sp.; assembly: GCA_030679805.1. GTDB lineage: Bacteria > Pseudomonadota > Alphaproteobacteria > Reyranellales > Reyranellaceae > Reyranella. The sequence continues at coordinate 2,297 of JAUXST010000749.1, forward strand.
CCGCGGGATCGACGGGGCGGGCGATATGCGCCTCGCCGCCATAGCTGAATTCCAGCTCGGCGCGCGGACCGCAATGAGGACAGGTGATGAGAAGCATGATCGCGAGGTCCTGCGCCTAGTGGGCGACGGCGGCAGCGGCACTCTCGTCGATGAGAATGCCGTCGCGGAACCGCTCGAGGGTGAAGGGCGCATTGATCCGGTGCGGCTCGTCCCTGGCGATGGTCCAGGCGAACACGTTGCCGGATCCCGGCGTCGCCTTGAATCCGCCGGTGCCCCAGCCGCAATTGACATAAAGGCCGGGGACCGGCGTCCGGGCGATGATCGGCGAACGATCCGGCGTCACATCGACGATGCCGCCCCAGCTGCGCAGCATGCGCAGCCGGCGAAACATCGGCACCAGCTCGCAGATCGCATCCAGCGTGTGGTTGGCGATATGCAGCGCCCCACGCTGCGAATAGGAGGTGTAGGCATCGGTGCCGGCACCGATCACCATCTCGCCCTTGTCCGACTGCGAGATGTAGGCATGGATGGTGTTGGACATCACCAC
>JAUXST010000480.1 GCA_030679805.1 Reyranella sp.
ATGACTCCCGACATGCGCAAGCCCAATCGCGTGATCCTGACCGCCGCCGCGACCGACCGCACCAGCTTCGGCTGTGGTACCGGCGACCAGTACACCTACTACGACCAATGCCTGCTGCAGCAGTTCGACGGCGCCAAGACATGGCGGGAGCTCGCGGTGGCCACGCGCTCCTGCGTAGAAGCCCTCGAGCGCCGCATGGGCATGCGACCGCTGTCGCAGCCCCAGATGTTCGTCGGCGCCCAGGTCGGGGACTTGCGGCTGCCCTCGCCTTAGGAGTGGGTACTAGCCGATCACGGCCGTGAAATCGCAGGTCACATGGTTCGGGCTGTTGGCGCCTAGAGCCAACGTGTGTCGGGCCGGGCGCGACGCGGCGTCGGGAAACATCTTCACCCATTCGCCGTTCAGGGCGGCCCGACCCGTGGCGGGATCCTTCATCCAGAAATTGATCTTGATGATATCGTCGACGCTTCCCCCGGCCGCTTCCACGCAAAGGGCGATCTGCTTGAAGACGTTGGTGACCTGTCCTGCGAGATCGGGTGGCATTGCGCTCGTCTCCGGATCTCGGCCGCTGATGATGCTCGACATCAGAATGTTGCCCACTCGGCTGGCATTGGGGATCGGGTTCTCATGCTTGAAGCCCGGGTAGTTGATGCTCTTGCGCTTGGCCATGTTTCGCTCCCTTTGCAGGGGCGGGAGCATTGCATTTCCTTCGGCATTGGCAAATGGTCTCGGTCGGAGGAAGCAACCAATGACGGTCAAGAAATTGGACTCTCTCGTCGACTACGAACGCGACGGCGAGATCGTTACCCTGACGCTCAATCGCCCTGAGAAACTGAACGCCTTCAGCGACGAGCTGGTGGGCGCACTTTCCGACGCGCTGCACCGCTTCGACATGGACGACGAGGCGCAGATCGCCATCCTCAACGGCCGCGGCCGCGCCTTCTCGAGCGGCGCCGACGTCCAGCAGCGCCAGCTCCGCAGCCGAGAGGAATTCCTCAGGCTGGGCGGACCGCAGGGGCGCGGCACGCATTCTTCCGATCTGCTCACCAAGGCGGTGAACTGGAAGCC
>JAUXST010000763.1 GCA_030679805.1 Reyranella sp.
TGAAATTCGCCGAGGTGGTCGCCGGCGCCCGGGAAGTGGCCGGACGCCTCGAAGCGCTGGGCCTGGTGCCGTGGTGCAAGACGACCGGCGGCAAGGGCCTGCACGTCGTGGTACCGCTCGCCGCGGACAGGAAGAGTCCGGACTGGGACGCGGCCAAGAGCTTCACCAAGGAGATCTGCCGGCGCCTCGCGGGCGACCATCCGGAGCGCTATGTGCTCAACATGGCGAAGAAGCAGCGGGCCGGCCGAATCTTCCTCGACTATCTGCGCAACGACCGCACCGCCACGGCAGTGGCGCCGCTGTCGCCGCGGGCACGGCCCGGCGCCACGGTGTCGATGCCGCTCGCATGGAGCCAGGTGAAGACCGGGCTCGACCCAAGGAAGTTCACGCTGCGCACCGCGCCCGCGCTTCTGGAAAGAGGCCGGCCGTGGCGCGACTATGCCGGCTCGGCGCGGCCCTTGCGCGGCGCCATCGAGAAGCTGCTGAAGTCCTGAGCCGCGATGCCGTCCGGCAGGGCGAGATTCGGGAATCGGCGGCTGCCCAGGGCTGATAGACTGGCCCGATGACCAAGATTCTCCTGACCCGCCACGGCCACGTCGACGGCATCCGCCCCGCCCGCTTTCGCGGCCGAGCCGAATTGCCCCTCACGGATCACGGGCTTGCCCAGGCCGACGCGCTGGCCCGCCGCATCGCCCAGCACTGGAAACCGGTCGCCGTCTATACGAGCCCGCTCCAGCGTTGCGTGGTGACCGGCGGCAGGATCGCCGCGGCCTGCGGGATCGCAGCGTCGGTGCACGAGGGCTTGGGCGACATCGACTACGGCGCCTGGCAGATGCGCACGCACGAGGAGGTGAGCGCCGAGACGCCGGAGGCCTATCGGCTGTGGCGTGAGAAGCCGCATCTCGTGCGCTTTCCCGGCGGCGAGTCGCTGCAGGACGTGGTGGCGCGCACGGCCGATGCGTTGCGCCTGGTGCTGGCGCGGCATGCGACCGACACCGTCGTCCTGGTGGGCCATGACAGCGTCAACCGCGCGCTGCTGCTGCAACTCCTCGACCAGCCGCTGTCGGCCTACTGGCGGCTGTCGCAGGATCCCTGCACCCTGAACGAGCTGGAAGTCTTCGCCGCGGGCGACGTCCGGGTCGGCTGCATCAACGACACCAGCCACCTCGACGCACCCTGACCT
>JAUXST010000482.1 GCA_030679805.1 Reyranella sp.
AGCGGCGTGCACCAGTTGGGCGTGCGCTGGAACACGGTGAGATGGCCCACTGTCTTGGCGATCTCGGTGATGGCCTGGACGCCCGAGGCGCCGGTGCCGATCACGGCCACGCGCTTAGCAACGAAGCTCACGGGATGATGCGGCCACAGGCCGGTGTGATAGGCCTCGCCCTTGAAGGCGCCCGCACCCTCGATCACCGGCATGGTGGGCGCCGACAGCGGGCCGATGGCTGTAATCAGGAATCGCGCGCGGGCGCGGCCTCCGTCCTCGAAGGCGACTTCCCATTCGCTGGCGGCGTCGTCCCAGGCGGCGGCCTTCACACGCTTGCCAAAAGTGATGTCGCGGCGCAGATCGAACTTGTCGGCAAGGAAATTGCAGTAACGCAAATTGTCGGGCTGGCCGGAGAAGTGCTCGGACCAGCTCCACTCCTTCAGCACCTCGGGCGAGAAGGAGAAACCGTAGGTCCAGCTTTCCGAATCGAAGCGGCAACCGGGATAGCGGTTCCAGTACCAGGTCCCGCCGACGTCGCTGCCGGCCTCGTAGGCGCGCACCTTGAAGCCCTGCTCGCGCAGGCGCAGGAGCTGGTACATGCCCGACAGGCCGGCACCGATGACGATGGCGTCGAAGCGCTCGATGGTGCCGGTCGTCGTTGCGTCGCGCGGACGCGTTGCCTCAGTCGCGACGGTCATGAAATGCCCTCTATCTATCGGCTGACATTGTCGGCTCTCCGGTTCCCCCTGCCAAGTCTTGCGAAATTGCAGTGCGACATGCGAGGCAGCGATTTGAGACACTGCCGGCCGTACCGCCGATTGCATATCGTGTGTCGGCATCGCTGTGTATTGCGGGACTTATATACCGCATATTCCCGCCATAATTGTCCGATGAGATTGAGGGCGGCATGAGCAACGGACTTCTCGCGCGACGAGGCCTGGCACTTGCCGCCCTGCTCCTCTTGCTCGCTGGTGCGATGCCCGCCCGCGCCAACGAACCCATGACGTTCAAGCCATACGTCCAGGTTGATGCCAAACCTCTCGGCCCGGAAGCGGCGAACGGCGCGTTGATCTATCTCCATGGCTCGGTGCCGCACAGCGTCGACATGGACTTCGACACTTCGCGGCAGCCGGCAAAGCCCGTCGAGTTTCCTTTCGGTTTCGCCGATTTCGGCCGTCAGATGAAACTCGATATGTTCGTAGTGGTGCGTCCCTCGGCGTACGAACTGCCAGGTTACAATGCCGAGATTGCGACTTACGTTGCCGAGCAGATCGAGCGTTTGGCGAAACAGGGCTATCGCTCCATCTACCTCGCCGGGGCCTCTCGCGGCGGCTGGCTGACGGCGGAGACAGCGACGAGATCACCCTATCTCTCGGGCATGCTGATCGCCGCCCCGGGGAACAGCGCTCTGACCGGGCCTGCGCTCACCGCCCAGCGCGACGACCTTGCACGGCTGCTGTCGCAAACGCGCGCCAAACGCGTCTTCGTCGCGTTCTTCGAGGATGATCCGCGCGAGGCCGTCCCCCGAGGTCCGGCCGCCAGGTCGGCGCTCGGGCAGGCCGGCGTCCCCCACTTCGTCCTCGACCGCCCGCCGGACGTGCTCGGCCACTCGGCGATCGCCTACGGCCGCTTCGTGCGCCGCTATCGCGAGTGCCTGGTCGAGTTCTTCACGAGCGAGCCAGGCGCAACGGCCAGTTTCGACTGCGCGCCCGGAGGAGCCTACGCCTCGGGGGCAGACATCAAGTTCCCGCCCTATCGCCCGTCGGCGCGGACGCCCAGCTTCGCCACGGAACCACTCGCCCGATTCATCGGCCGCTGGGAAGGCGACAACGACGGCGGCGCTTACCTGATCTTCGCCTCGACCGAGATCGGAGAACGAAGCATTACGCTGTTGACGGGTTACTCGCCCTATCCGCACGCTCCCGTGGCGCCCTGGCTGCGCGAACTCAAATTCATGCTCGAAAAGGACGGCGTGTCGATCCGCTACGATGCTGGAAGCAGGGGCTCCATGGTCCTGAAACCGATCGCCGACGACGAACTGGCGCTGCTCTGGCAATCACCGAACCTGACCTCGCCCTTCAGGATGGTCCTGAAGAGACGGCCGAACGATCGCTGAAGGCGGAGAATGTCATAACAGCTGCGCTATGCTATCTGCCCAGACCGCTCTTCGCTTTCGCTCTCCTGTCGGCGCTTGCCGTCGCGCCGCCAGCGCGCGCCGATGCCGATTTCCTGTCGCGACACCAAGGCGAGTTCTTCTGTGCGCTCAAGTCTTCGGCGACCGGATCGCTGGGCAAGTTGGCAGGTGTTTCCGCGCCGCAGCCGCCGCCCGAGTCCGCGGCGCAGCTTCGCCAGCGCACAGACCAGATGCTGCGGGACATCCAGAAGAATGAAGCGGCGGCAAAGCTGGCGCCCCTCGAGGCGCGGCTTTCGATTGTCTTTCGAAGTGGCTGCGCCTTCCTCGATCTGCACTTTGCCAATGTGCCGCCACAGACGCCGCTGCGGGACCTCGAGATCAACGTCGCGCCCGCCTCGTCGACTTCACCGACGGTCCGGCGCGCCAGCGGCGCGCTTCCGGGCCAGACCGTCCTGGCAACGGCGACCGCGACGTCGTTCACCGTCTACTGGATCGAGCCGGAGACGCCCGACGGCCCGGTCTATCGCCAAATCCATCTTACCGCCGCCGCAGGCACGGTGGACCTTACGGTCTGGGTCATCGATTCCAACGGACGCCGCGGCGCCGGTCGCGCCTGCGTCATGGATCGGCGCTGACGCCTAGCCCCTCCGCTCGGACGCGCCGTACATGTTGGCCAGGCGTGCGACCAGGAAGGCCACGTACATCACGCCCAGCACCTGTTCGATCACGATCAGGGCGCGCGCCATGGGGCTGGCCGGTGTGATCTCGCCGAAGCCGGTCGAGGTCAGCACCGTGAAGGAGAAATACATCATGTCCGACCAGTTGAGTCGGCCGTCGGGTCCATGGGCAACGGCGGCATTGAACGAATGTGGCTCGAAGATCTGCAGCACGCCGAACAGACTGGCGAAGGAGAGCGCGATCAGGATGTAGGCCGCAACCGCGCCGAACACCTTGTCGGTGGTGATGGCGCGCCGGTCGAGCACGTAGCGCAGCAGGGCCACGGTGACGGTGCCGATGAAAGCGGCGGTGGCGGCCAGCGCTACCGGGCGTATCCAGATCTCGCACAGGCGATCGGCCACCAACGCGTCGACGGCGAGGAAGGCGAGCGCCGCAAGCCCCCAGACGAATGGCCGCCGCACGCGTAGCGCCCATACGGCGAGCACGAGGACGACGAACAGGCTCGACGCGAGCGCCGTGGCGCCGACCGCCGAGCCGGAGAGCAGCGGGTTGAGCAGGATGAAGAAACAGAGTATGGCGACGAGCACGCTGCAGCGGTTGCGCCGCGCATAGGCCAGGCGGCGAAGCAGCCGGCGGCGGATCACGTCCATGGCGCTCTGTCAGCCCGGTTCGGCCGACGACGGCAAGGGCTGCGCGTCGAGCCACTGGCGGGCGGCATGCAGCTCGCGGAAGATCGCCAGCGGCCGGCTGACCCGCGCCGCCGCCGCGAAGATCCTGGCTTGGGCGTAGCTATCATCCGACGCGGCAACGATGGCCACCGGCCCGATCTGGCCGTGCTGGGCGTAGTACATGACGCGCTCGCCGAGCGCCTTCAGGTTTTCCTCGTTGAGCGCCGTGGGCGTGTGCGTGATCTCGAAGATCTTGGCGTACGCCATGGCTCCGTCGGCTGTGATGCCGGCGAAATACCGTTCTATGTCGGTGGGAGTCACGTCGCCCTTGGCAACCGCGACGACCAGCCGGGCGGAATGGGAAACCGTCCAATGCACGGGCATGGCCGAAGCCTAACATCGCCGGCCGTCCACGACCACGCGGGAAGGCTGCGCCCGCGCTGCAGCAATACGGCCGCTCGATTCAGCTCACGGGATTCAGATCGCGGGATGCAGATCCTGTGAACGCGGCGCGTCAGACCCGCATCAGCAGGCTGGCCACGACGCCGACCAGAACGCCGCCGAGACAGAGGCCGATGAAGGCACCGACGGCGATCAGCGCCCATTTGAGATGATGCCGCATGTCGGGCGTCAGCTCGTGCCAAGCCAGCCGTCGCGAGAAGAACGACGTCTTCGGCACGTGTCCGGCGGCCTGGGCGCGCGCATGCACGATCACGAAGTGGATCACATGCCAGATGCCGCCGATCAGGGCGGCGATACCCAGCAGCCAGAACGGCGCGAACATCAACCAGACGGTGATATCGGGACTATTGTCGACCAGGGTGTTTCCTCCGTTCCGCCGTGTTTGGGCCGG
>JAUXST010000790.1 GCA_030679805.1 Reyranella sp.
AGGCGCGAATCGCGAAAGGCGCGGGCCACGGGATTGTCCCACAGGTAGCCGGCGCCGCCCCAGTATTGCAGGCAGCCGTCGGTAACGAGACGGACCATGCGGCCGGCCTTGAGCTTGGCCATGGAGGCCAGCATCGTCACATCGGTACCATCGAGATATTCCTCGCAGGCGCGGTAGCAGAGCGAGCGGACCAACTCGACCTCGGTGCTGAGCTCGGCCAGGTTGTATTGGATCACCTGGTTGTCGAGCAGCGGCCGGCCGAACACCTTGCGCTCGCGGGTGTATTCCACGGTCTGGTCGATCAGGCGTCCCATGCCGACGACCGAACTGATCGCGCCCCACAGCCGCTCCTCCTGGAACTGCTGCATCTGGTAGACGAAGCCCATGCCTTCCTGACCGATGAGGTTGCCCACTGGCACCTTGACCTCGTCGAAGAAGATCTGCGCGGTGTCGGAGCTGCGCATGCCGAGCTTGTCGAGCTTTTTCACGACCTCGACGCCCTTGGTCTTCATGGGCAGGCAAATCAGCGACTTGTTCTTGTGCGCCGGGCCCTCGCCGGTGCCGGCCAGCAGGCACATCCAGTCGGCCTGGGTGCCGTTGGTCGTCCACATCTTGCCGCCGTTGATCACCCAGTCGCCGCCCACCTTGCGGGCCGTGGTCTTGATCGAGGCGACGTCGGAGCCCGCGCCCACTTCGGAGACGCCGAGGCAGGCCACGTAGTCGCCGCTGATCGAAGGCGTCAGGAATTCCCTGCGCAGAGCGTCGCTGCCGTAGCGCGCGAGCGCCGGCGTCGCCATGTCGGTCTGGACGCCGATCGCCATCGGGACCGAGCCGCAGTTGATGTGGCCCAGCTCCTCGGCCATCGCCATGGCGTAGGAATAGTCGAGCCCCATGCCGCCATATTCGGCGGGCTTGTTGATGCCGAGCAGGCCGGCATCGCCCAGCTTCTTGAAGACCTCGTGGGCGGGGAAGATGCCGTCTTCCTCCCACTTGTCGACATGCGGGTTGATGTCCCTGTCGATGATCGCGCGCAGGGTGCGGCGGATCTCGTCGTGTTCCTGGGTGAACTGCACGGCGCGCCTCCTAGCGATTGCCGAGCCGCGGGAGCGTGCCCATCAGCTTGGAAATGATCTGAAGCATGACTTCATCGGCGCCACCGCCGATCGAACCCAACCGGCCGTCGCGGAAGCTGCGTGCGACCGGGCTGTCCCAGAGGTAACCGGCGCCGCCCCAATATTGCAGGCAGGCATCGGACACCTCGCGGCGGAGCCGGCCGGCTTTGAGCTTGGCCATCGAGGCCAGCATCGTGACGTCAGTGCCGGCGAGATAGTCCTCGCAGGCGCGATAGACCAGCGAGCGCAGCGCTTCGACCTCGCTCTTGAGCTCGGCCAGGCGGAAATGGATCACCTGGTTGTCGAGCAGCGGCCGGCCGAACACCTTGCGTTCGCGCGTGTACTCGATGGTGGCGTTGATGATGCGGTCGCAGCCCATCAGCGTGCCGGCGCCGGCCCACAGCCGTTCCTCCTGGAACTGCTGCATCTGGTAGATGAAGCCCGAGCCCGGCTGGCCGACCGTGTTGCGTACCGGCACCTTCACGCTGTCGAAGAAGGTCTGCACCGTGTCCGAGGCGCGCATGCCGAGCTTGTCGAGCTTCTTGGCGATGGTGATGCCCTTGGTCTTCATCGGCACGATGATCAGCGACTTGTTCTTGTGCGCCTGGCCGTCGCCGGTGTTGGCCAGCAGGCACATCCAGTCGGCCTGGGCGCCGTTGGTCGTCCACATCTTGCCGCCGTTGATTACCCAGTCGCCGCCGACCCTGCGTGCCGTGGTCTTGATCGAGGCGACGTCGGAGCCGGCGCCCGGCTCGGAAACGCCGATGCAGGCGACGTGATCGCCGGCGATGGCGGGGGCCAGGAACTCCGCCTTCACATGGTCCGACCCGAAGCGGGC
>JAUXST010000794.1 GCA_030679805.1 Reyranella sp.
CTTCGCGCGCGGAGCCGGCGGTGTCCGCCGCGACGACGGCCTTCAGGCGCAGGTTGCGGATGACTTTGCGGCACTGGCCGAGCGCGTGCACATGGCTCTCGACCGTCTTGATGGTCGAGAGGCTGGCGCCTTTGGGCGCGAGTAATTGGTGATGCACCGGCATGAAAAATTCGCCGACGATGTGCAGCCCGGCATTCGGCATCAGGTGATGAATATCGGCGACGCGGCCCGCGATCGAATTCTCGACCGGAATGATGGCCAGCTCCGCCCGTCCCGCCTGCACCGCCTCCATGGCGGTTTCGAAGGTCGGGCACGGCAGCGTCGTCATGTAGGGAAAGGCCGCGCGGCAGGCCATGTCCGAGTTCGCACCCGGCTCGCCCTGGAAGGCGATGATGTTGCTGGCCTTACCCTTGCCGACCCGAGCCTTCGCCATATCCTGAACTCCCCCTACGTTCCGACCCGTGCCCGCCGACAGGCGAAAAACCTCGCAAAATCCGGGACTTGCGACGTTCCGCCGCGCGAGCCCGATGCGGCGATGGGATACTACTGGCGGCCGTCCGGGCGTGCTACAGCAACGTCCGAAAATACTGCCGCTTTGGGATCCGACTATGGCCAATTTCAACACGGTTGCGGGCTGCGTTCTGGCCTCGGCCCTCTTCGCGATGGTGGTTGGCAAGGTTTCCAACGCCGTGGTCCATCCGCACAAGCTCGACAAGCCGGCGATCGCGGTCGTCGACGAAGCGCCCACCGCCGTTGCCGCCGCTCCGGCGGCGGAACTCGCGCCGATCGGTCCCAAGCTCGCCGGCGCGAACGCCGAAGCGGGCAAGGCGATTTTCATGAAGCAGTGCTTCACCTGCCATACCACCGACAAGGGCGGCGCCAACAAGGTCGGCCCCAACTTGTGGGGCATCGTCGACCGCAAGAAGGCGAGCCACGAAGGCTTCAGCTACTCCTCGGCCCTGCAGGCCAAGGGCGGCGAATGGACCTACGAAGACATCAACCATATGATCCTCAAGCCCACCGCCTTCGTGAAGGGCACCAAGATGGCCTTCGCCGGCCTGCCCAAGGAGCAGGAGCGGGCCGACGTGATCGCCTACCTGCGCACCATGGCCGACTCTCCCAAGCCGCTGCCGTAGGTGGTGGTCCCGCACCGCTTCATCGACTTGGCCAACGAACTGGCCGATACAGTGCGGCCGATCGCGGCCCGCTATTTTCGCACCCAAGTCTCCATCGACGACAAGACCGACAACAGCCCTGTCACCATCGCCGACCGCGAGGCCGAGACGGCGATGCGCGATCTGCTGGCGCGCCACGTGCCGGAGCACGGCGTGTTCGGCGAGGAGCACGGCGCGGTCCGGACCGACGCCGAATATGTCTGGGTTCTCGATCCGATCGACGGCACCAAGGCTTTCATCACCGGCCTGCCGATCTTCGGCACGCTGATCGCGCTGCTCCACCGCGGCAAGCCCGTCATGGGCATCATCGACCAGCCGATCCTGAAGGAGCGCTGGCTGGGCGTTGAGGGCGAGCGCTCGACCTTCAACGGCACACCGATCTCCGTGCGCACCTGCCCCTCGCTCGACCGCGCCTACATGTATTCGACGGCGCCGATCATGTTTCCCGGCGCCTACGCCCGGCCGCACGAGGCGCTCACCAAGAAGGTGAAGCTCTTCCGCTGGGGCGGCGACTGCTACGCCTACGGCCTGCTGGCGTCAGGTCATGTCGACCTCGTCGTCGAGGCGAGCCTGAAGCTCTACGACTTCGCGGCCCTCGTGCCGGTCATCAAGGGTGCGGGCGGGTTGATCACCGACTGGCAGGGCGGCGAACTCGACATGCATTCCGACGGATCGGTGCTGGCGGCAGGCGACGCGGCGGTGCATCGACAGGCGGGTTTAATTCTGGACACCTGAACCCGGCGGATTTGTCCAGAAATCAGGTGTCCACTAATCGCGGGACTTGTCGAACCAGACCGCGTCGAAACCCTTGTATTTCACGCGCTTGCGCCAGGTGAGGCCGATGCGCTTCATCACCGCCTGGGATGCCAGATTGTCCGGCAGGGTGATGGCGAAGATCAGCCCCAGGCCCAGCGTCTCGAAGCCATGATCCAGCGCCGCCTGCGCCACTTCGGTCGCGTAGCCCTGGCCCCAGAAATCCGGGTGCAGCGCCCACAGCACCTCGGTCTCGCCGAACTCGGGCACGTAGTTCAGGCCGCCATGGCCGATCAACGCGCCGGCCAGAAACACGCCCCACGGCGCGTAGCGGCGCTCCTCCCAGCTCGCGGCAAAACGCCCGATCGCGTCGCCTGCCTGAAATTTCCCTGAAGGCAGCGGCAGCCACTTCGCCACCGCGGGATGGCTGCGCATCGCGGCATAGGCCTCTGTATCGGCCGGCAACAGCGGCCTGAGCGTCAGGCGCTCGGTCATCAAAATCGTCATCGGTCCATCTTTACACAACTTTACGCGGGCGAGACGGGGGCGAAACCGCCGCACGCCATGTTGGTCGCACGGGGACAGTCACCCGAAACAGATGGAGACAGACATGACGACCCTCAGCATGAAGACGATGTTCGCGGCCCTGCTG
>JAUXST010000798.1 GCA_030679805.1 Reyranella sp.
TCATATTCATGACAAAATGCGCCACTGGAGTGGCGCGCTCCCAGCCATGAGCCAGTCACGCTCCCCTCTCGGAGGCACGCCATGATCGTCGTCCATCACCTGAACAACTCGCGCTCGCAGCGAATCCTGTGGATGCTGGAAGAGCTCGGCGTGCCCTACGAGATCAAGCACTACGAGCGCGAGGCCTCGATGCAGGCGCCGGCCGCTCTGCGTGCCGTGCATCCGCTGGGCAAGTCGCCGGTGATCACTGACGGCGACAAGACGCTGGCCGAGTCGGGCGCGATCCTCGAATACCTGGCCGAGACCTACGGTGGCGGGAAGTTCGCGCCGGCCGCCGGCACGCCGGAGCGGCTGCACTACACCTACTTCATGCACTACGCCGAAGGCTCGCTGATGCCGCTCCTGTTCATGAAGCTGGTGTTCGGAAAATTGCCCTCGCGCGTGCCCTTCTTCATGCGGCCGGTCGCCCGCGCGATCGCCAAGGGCGCCGACAAGACGCTGCTCGGGCCCCAGATCGGCAACCACTTCGCCTTCCTCGAAAGCGAACTCAACAAGCGCGAATGGTTCGCGGGGAAGGATTTTTCGGCCGCCGACATCCAGATGAGCTTCCCGCTCGAGGCGGCGGCGGCCCGTTCGCCGATCTTCGCCCAGCTGCCCAAGCTGAAGGCCTTCGTCGACCGCATCCAGGCGCGGCCGGCTTACAAGCGCGCGGTCGAAAAGGGCGGCCCCTACGAGGTCCTGAAATAGACGACGACCTCGACCGGACATGCTAGGTCCGGTCCAAATCTGCGAATTGTTATTTCAAGGAGCGAAACGATGGCCCTTCCGGCCCTGCTGCGCGACAACCTCTCGATCCCCGTGGTCGGCGCCCCGCTGTTCATCATCTCCAATCCCGACCTGGTGATCGAGCAGTGCAAGGCCGGCGTCGTCGGTGCCTTTCCGGCGCTGAACGCGCGGCCCAAGGAGATGCTCGAGGAGTGGCTGAAGCGCATCACCTCGGAACTTGCCGAATACAAGGCCAAGCATCCCGAGAAGAAGGTGGCGCCGTTCGCGGTCAACCAGATCGTGCACAGCTCGAACGACCGGCTGCAGCACGACATCGACCTCTGCGAGAAATACAAGGTGCCAATCCAGATCACTTCGCTGCGCGCGCCCGACGACGTGGTGAAGTCGGCCCACCGCTACGGCTGCCTGGTGTTCCACGACGTCACCAACGTGAAGCACGCCAAGCGCGCGCTGCAGGCCGGCGTCGACGGCCTCATCCTGGTCTGCGCCGGGGCCGGCGGCCATGCCGGCGCCCTGTCGCCCTTCGCGCTGGTGCCGGAAGTGCGCCAGTTCTACGACGGCACGATCCTGCTCTCGGGCTCGATCTCCAACGGCGCCTCGGTGCTGGCGGCGCAGGCGATGGGCGCCGACCTCGCCTATCTCGGCACGCGCTTCACCGCCAGCAAAGAAGGCGCCGCCACGGACGCCAACAAGCAGTGCATCATCGATTCCTCCGGCGAGGAGATCGTCTACACCAACCTCTTCACCGGCGTGCACGGCAACTACCTGAAGCGCAGCATCGCGGCCTCCGGCCTCGACCCCGACGCGCTGCCGGAAGCCGACAAGAGCAAGATGAACTTCGGCTCGGGCGGCAACATGAAGGTCAAGGCGTGGCGCGACATCTGGGGCGCGGGTCAGGGCGTCGGCCAGATCTTCGACGCCCCGCCGGCAGCCGAGATCGTGGCCCGGCTGAAGGCCGAGTACGAGGCGGCGCGGGCGGCGCTGTTCGCCGGCGAGACGGTGCCGACCCAGTTGAAGCAGGCTGCTGAATAACGCCGGGGGCGCGGCTCCGCGGGCGGAGTAAACTCCGCCCTGTGTCGCGCGTCTTCTCACGCGTCATGAACGCGCCACGGAGTGGCGCGCCCCCAGCGGGACTGCTAGTCAATCGGCCGCATGATCCGCAGCCTTTATGATTGGGTGATCCGCCTCGCGGGTCACCGCTATGCCATTCCCGCCATGGGCGCGGTGGCGTTCGCCGAAAGCTCGTTCTTCCCGATCCCGCCCGACGTGATGCTGATCCCAATGGTGCTGGCCAACCGGGACAAGGCCTTCCGCATTGCGCTGGTCTGCACTGTCTGCTCCGTCCTGGGCGGCCTGCTGGGCTACGCCATCGGCTACTATTTCTTCGAGACGGCCGGCGCCTGGGTGGTGAAGACCTATGGCCTGCAGGCGGGGCTGGAGGCGTTCCGCCACGGCTTCCAGGAGCACGGCATCTGGATCATCCTGATCAAGGGCCTCACGCCCATTCCCTACAAGCTGGTGACCATCGCCTCGGGCGCCGCGCACTTCGATCTCTTCACATTCGTGTGGGCGTCCATCGTGACGCGTGGCGTGCGCTTCTTCCTCGTGGCAGCCTTGCTGTGGAAGTTCGGCGAGCCGATCCGCACTTTCATCGAGAAGCGGCTGACGCTGCTCACCTGGCTGTTCCTGATCGCGCTGGTCGGCGGCTTCATCGCCTTCCGCTATCTGTTCTGAGGGACCTTCATGGCCACTCCGCAACGCTTCCCCCTCCCCAGCCTGATCGGGCTTCTGGCCGCCCTCGGCAGCACGGGGATGCTGGGCGGCGCGCTCTATTTCCAGTACGTCGTGGGGCTGGCGCCCTGCGAGATGTGCCACTGGCAGCGCTGGCCGCACATTGCGGCCATCGTGGTGGGCCTGCTGGCCTTCGCCTCCTTCGCCCGGCCTCGCCTCGCCCTCGCCTTCGCTGTGCTGGCCGTCGCGGCGCTCGCCGTCACCTCGGCGATCGGCGTCTTTCATGCCGGCGTCGAACTCCACTGGTGGCAGGGCCCGCAGGCCTGTTCGGGCAACATCCCGCGCGGGCTCACGCCAGACGAACTCAAGAAGTACCTGTTCGGCGCCAAGATGGTGCGCTGCGACCAGGTCGCGTGGTCGATGTGGGGCATCTCGATGGCCGGCTGGAACGCGATCCTGTCCGGCGCGCTCGCCGTGACGCTCGCCTCCGGCATCGCCCGCGGAACAGGCACCCGCAGATGAAGACCGCCGAGAACCGCAATCCCGGCGACCCGGACGCCCGCACCTTCGTCGAGCGCACCATCCGCGTCGACCAGGCGGGCGAGTTCGGCGCCGTGCGCATCTACGAAGGCCAGCTCGCCGCGTTGCGCTGGACCGGCCGCGGCCATGGCGAGGCCAGCCGCAAGATCGCCGCCATGGCGCGCGCCGAGCGCCGCCACAACAAGGAGTTCGACCGCCTGCTGACGGCGCGCCGGGTGCGGCCGACGATCCTGTCGCCGCTATGGAGCGTGGCGGGCTTCGCCTTGGGGGCGGCCACGGCACTGATGGGTGAGAAGGCCGCGATGGCCTGCACGGTGGCGGTCGAGGAGACCATCGACGAGCACTATGCCGGCCAGGCGGCAGCACTTGGCGACGACGAGGCCGAGCTGCGCGCCACCATCGAGACGTTCCGCGCCGAAGAGATCGAGCACAGGGACGAGGCGTTGGCCTCGGGCGCCGAACAGGCGCCGGCCTACGGGCCGATGACCGCCGCCATCAAGGCCGGCTCACGGCTGGCGATCTGGCTGTCGACAAGGATCTGACTGCTGGGGGGCCCCAGCGATCAGCTCAGGTCCAACTGGCCACCTCGCGCAGGGTGAATGCAAAATTAAGTATGACGGCATATGTCCAAAATGGACGCTTTCGTTGGTGACCTGGCCGTCGACTCGTATTCAAATTCGTCAAAATAATCGGTCTCGTTTCTGGGAGAAGGAGCGTCCGTGACGCGCGAGTGCCCTGCGCGGCACGAGGGGGGGGCGATGTGATGGCGATTGTTCGGCCGAGTGCCGGGTCGCAGGCTACGGAACTGCGATTGCGGCAGCTCGTCGACCTGATCCGATCCTTTCCGGCACAAACCCGGCTGGCCCTAGGCGTGGGCGGCGTCGCCTGGGCGACGGCCGCCGGGATTGTCGGCCTGATCTGCTGTGCCGTGTCGTTTGCGCTAGTCGCTTTGTCGTTGCACGCGACCGAGGTCGAGCATCGCCAGCAGAATGCGACCGAGGTCCTGGCGCTCGACCAGGCCACCCGGAAGCTGCTGCGCACCGTCCATTTGATGTCTTATGGCGAACGCCAGCCGGCTGAAGTCCAGATTCCCCTGCAGAACGCCTGGCCGCAGTTCAAATCGGCGCTGGCGACGGTCTGCGAACGGCTGGACGGCGGGGCGATGCGTCCGGAGCGGATGCGCCTCGCCTGTACCACCGGCTCGGCGATGCGCGACATCCTGGCGCCCGAAATCGAGGCCTTCGATCCGCCGAACCGTCTGATAAGCCACGCCGAATTTGGCAAGGTGATCGCCCTGGTCGGCAACTTCAACAACTTGAGCACGGGCGTCGCGCACGACGCGAATGCGCTCGTCAGGCGCATGGTCGAAAACTACAGAACGGCGCTTTTCGTGCTCACGCTCAGCACCGCGGGCTTCGCCGGCGCCGGCCTGATCCTAATCCTCCTTGTTGGCCGGGCATCGATGCGACACTTCGAGCAATCGCGGCAGGCGACCGCGGCAGCGCGCCAGGCCGGCGAGGCGCGCGATATGCTTCAGGAGACGATCGACGCCCTTCCGGCCGGCGTCGTGCTCTACGACCAGCAGGAACGGCTGGTGATGTTCAACACGGCCGCCCTTGCGGCGAGTCCCTTGCTGAAGCGGCCGAACATCATCGGCATCACCTATGAGGAGCTGGCGCGCGAGACAGGCAAGCTGAGCGAGGAGTTCGGCGCCCCGCTGGTCAACACGCCCGACGAATGGATCGAGCGCTTCCGCAGCAAGGGCGCGCGGCGCATGCGCCAGTCGGTCGAGGGGCGCTGGTTCGAGTGGTCCGAAAAGCTGACGGCCTCGGGCCGCACTGTCGGGCTCAGGGTCGACGTCACCGAGCTCAAGATCCACGAGCTGGAAATCGAGCGGACGCGCGACCTGCTGCAGGAAACGATCGACACCCTGCCGGCCGGCGTCGTGGTCTACGACAAGGACGAGCGGCTGGTGATGTTCAACAAGGTTGCAGCCTCCGTCTCCGCCTGTCTCGCGCTGCCGGGCGCTATCGGCAAGACCTACGCCGAGCTGGCCTACGACGACGCCCGCCTAAACGAGGCGGCCGGCATCGCCGCCGGCGAATCGCCCGAACAGTGGATCGCGCGCTTTCGTTCCAAGGGCACGCCGCACCTGCGCCTGGCGCCGGGCGGACGCTGGATCGAGTGGCTGGAAAAGAGCACATCAAGCGGCGGCACGGTGGGGCTGCGGGTCGATGTCACGGAACTCAAGACCCGCGAACTGGAACTGGAGCGTGCCCGCGCCGAGTATCAGGCACTGGTCGATTCGATGTCGGACATGGTCTACGCCCTGAACTCGAAAGGCGTTTTCACCTTCGTCAGTGAAGCGGCTGCCGAGTTGCTTGGCGTCCCGGCGGCGCGCCTGATCGGCGCGCGGTTTCTCGACTATGTCGCCTCCGAGGACATCGACCAGGCCGCCGTCGCCGGGCGCGCCCTCGTCAGATCGTCGAGCCGGGCCGTGCACCAGGTGCAGATCCGCATGATGACGTCGACCAGGGCGACCCGGCACGTCGAGGTGCGCTACCGCAAGCCGGTCAGCGGGGCGACCCGCGACGTCGTCCAGATCGGCGTGATCCGCGACGTCAGCGAGCGGGTCGAACTCGCGCGGCGGCTGGAGAGCCAGATGGCGGCGGTCGAGCGCGCCCGCGGCGACTACCAGTCTCTGGTCGATTCGCTCTCCGACATGGTGCACACGGTCGATGCCAAGTCGGCTATCGTCACTTTCGCCAGCGCCGCTTCGACCGAGGTGCTGGGCTGGTCGCCATCGCAATTGATCGGCACGAACGCCC
Organism: Reyranella sp.; assembly: GCA_030679805.1. Lineage (GTDB taxonomy): Bacteria > Pseudomonadota > Alphaproteobacteria > Reyranellales > Reyranellaceae > Reyranella. The sequence continues at coordinate 5,886 of JAUXST010000798.1, forward strand.
TCGACCACGTCGTGACCGACGACCTCGAGCATGTTGTCGCGGAGACGCAGGCGGCGCTGGCCGACGAGCAGGGTCGGGTGCGCCAGTTCCAGTATCGCGCCCGCACCGCGAGCGGCGCCGAACGGCATGTCGAGGTGCGCACACGCCGGATGCTGGATGCCGACGGTCGGGCGGTCGTTGCCGGCGTGATGCACGACGTCGAGGACCGCGTGCAGCTCGCGCGGCGCCTCGACGCGGAAATGGCGCGGCTGCGTTCGATCGTCGAATCGAGCGGTGCCATGATCGTCCTGGTCGACCGCACGCTCGACATCGTCATGATCAATAGCGAATTCACCGCTGTCACCGGCCTCACCAGGGAGGATGCGGTCGGCCGTCTGCTGAAGCAGGTCGTGGACTGGCCGCTCGACGCGGCCGCCCTTGGCGGCTGGCTCTCCAGCCCTTCGGGGCTCGACCGCGCCAAGCCGACCCGGTTCGCTACCCAGATGCGCGACCGGCAGGGTCGGCAGCGGCTGATCGCCGTGACCGCGACACCGGTCGCCGACGAGCGCGGCCGGGTGAACAACATCGTTTTCCTGGGCGTCGACGACACCGAGCGGCGCGAAACCGAGGAGGCACTGTTCGACGCCGAGCGCCTGGCGACCGTCGGCGAGATGGCCGCGACTGTGGCGCACGAGATCGCCCAGCCCTTGCAGGTGATCAACGTCGCCTGCGCCTCGATGCAGGACGATCTGGCCGACACCGCCGAACGAGGCATCGCACTCGATCGCGAATTCGTGGAACAAAAGATCGACCGCATCGGCTCCCAGGTCGAGCGCGCTGGCCGCATCATCAGCGAACTGCGCGCCTTCGTGCGCGGTACCTCCCTGGAAATGCCGGGCCGCTTCGATCCTGCGGTAGCGGTGCGGAGCGCCGTCGACCTCACCCAGCATGCGGTACGCGCGGCCGGAGTCGCTTTGCAGGTCTCGGTGGCCAGCGACCTGCCGACGCTGGTGGGTCATGTCGGCAAGCTGGAGCAGGTGCTGGTCAACCTGATCAACAACGCCTGCGACGCGGGCGGCCGGTCCATCGAAGTTTCCGCCGCAGCCCTATATCGGGATGGCGCCTTCTTCGTGCGCATCTCCGTCGAGGACGACGGTCTCGGCATCGCCGCCAATGTTCTGCCGCGCCTGTTCGAATCCTTCGTCACCACAAAGGCGCGTGGCAAGGGCACCGGACTGGGCCTGCGCATCTGCCGGCGAATCGTCGAGGAAATGGGTGGCAGCATCGCCGCTGCCAATCGCGCCGAGCGTGGCGCCCGCTTCGAGATCCTGCTGCCGGAAGCCCCTGCCGGTGAGTGACAGGGCGGTCAATCAGTTCTGATCCAGTTCGCTGTCCCAATAGAGGAAGTCGCGCCAGCTCGCGTGCAGGTAGCCGGGCGGGAAGGCACGGCCGTTTTCCTGCAGCAGCTGCGTCGTGGGCTCGGCCGGCGCACGCTGCAGCCGCATGGCGCTTTCGAACAGCAGGCGATTGCCCTTGAACAGGTTGCACGGGCTGCAGGCGGTGACGACGTTGCTCCAGCTCGTGCGGCCTCCGCGCGACTTGGGCACGACGTGATCGAACGTCAGTTCGTTGGTCGCGAAGTCGCCACCGCAATACTGGCAGTGGAAGCGATCGCGCAGGAAGACGTTGAATCGCGTGAATGCCGGCCGGCGCGCCGCCGGCACGTATTCCTTCAGCGCAATGACGCTCGGCAGCCGCATCTCGAAGGATGGGCTGTGGATCTTGCGTTCGTATTCGGAAATGACGCTGACCCGATCGAGGAACACCGCCTTAACGGTATCCTGCCATGACCAGATGGACAGCGGAAAATACGAAAGGGGCCGAAAATCGGCATTGAGCACCAGCGCGTGGCAGGACTCAAGGCCCGGCGTCACGGCTAGCCTCGCGGCCGTTGGCAGGGACTACTCGGAAAATCGATCCGGTCCAACATGGCGCGCATTGTGGCAAAGTTTTTTGAAAACACAATATGTCGATGTGACGGTCATCGACACGCCATCGAAGCATAATATAGTCGCCACATGCAGGAACCTTTGGACAGGAACCTTAGGGGGAGGAATCCATGGACACCACCACCATCATCACACAGCCGGTGACGCCATTTCCACTGCCGTCGGCCGATCTCGAGTCGCTGGGCTTCCGCCGAGGACAGATCGACCGGCTGATCGCGCTGATCGAGCGGCATATCGCCGAAGGCCGCTATCCCGGCTGTCAGGTGGCGCTTGCCCGCCACGGCAAGCTCGGTCTGTTCAAGAGCTTCGGCAATGCCGTGACGAGCCCTACGCCGCACGCCGCGACCGACGACACGCTGTGGCTGCTCTACTCCAACACCAAGGTCGTGACCGCCGTCGCCCTGTGGGCGCTGGCCGAGCAGGGACTGTTCTCCTTTTCCGACAAGATCGCCGACCACGTGCCGGAGTTTGCCAAGAACGCCAAAGGCAACATCACCGTGCTGCAGGTGATCACGCATCAGGCGGGCTATCCCAACGCCGTCGTTGGTCCCGATGCCTGGGCCGACCACAAGCGGCTGCGCGAAGTGGTCTGCGACTTCGCGCTCGAATGGTCGCCGGGCTCCAAGGTCCACTATCACGGCCAGAGCGCGCACTGGACGCTGGGCGTGCTGATCGAAGCCATCACCGGCAAGGATTTCCGCGACGTCATCCGCGAGACCGTCTGCGAGAAGCTGGGACTCGGAAAGGAACTCTATGTCGGCCTGCCCGAAGGCGAGTTCGGCCGCGCCGCGGATATGCACGATCCGCTTTCCGATGGTGGCTCCCGCCCCCTTGCCGACAACAACTCGGCGGCGTGGCGCAAGGGCGGCGCACCGGGCGCCGGCGGCTACGCCACGGCCCGCGCGATGGCCGCGCTCTACCAGATGATGCTGAACGGCGGCGAGTTCGCCGGCACGCGCCTCGTCTCGCCGCGCCTGCTGCAATACGCCATCCGCAACCACACCGGCGACCGGGTCGACGAGTTCATGGGCATGCCGATGCATCGCGGCCTCGGTCCCCACCTGCGCGGCACGACCGAGAACGTCCGCGGCCTCGGCGGCTTCGCCAGCCCGCGCGCCTTCGGCCACGGCGGCGTCGGCACCTCCTACTGCTGGGGCGACCCTGATTCGGGCGTGTCCTTCGCCTACATCACCAATAACCGCATCCCCGATCCCTGGCACAGCAAGCGACTCGACCAGGTGGCGAACCTGGTGCACACGGCGATCATCTAGAGAGCGAGCTAGCGGCCAAGGCGTTCGCGGGCACCGGCTTCGGCGCCGAGAGAGGCGGCGGCGAGCAGAAGCGACGTCACCGACAGGAGCATGACCGCGGTATAGCCGCCGGTGAGGTCGTGCAGCACGCCGCCGATCCAGGCGCCGAAGAATCCTCCCAGCCCCATGCCGATGCCGATCAGGCCGTAGATGCGGCCGAAATGGGCACCGCGGTAGCGCAGCGTCGCCAAGGTGGAAATCATCGGGCCGCGCGAGCCCATGCTGCCGCCGAACAGCAGGACGTAGAGCCAGAGCCAGAGTTCGTCGGCCGGTCCGCCGACCAGCGCCAGCGCGCCGACGCCCGCGATCGAGCAGGCATAGGCGAGCAACGCGGCGAGACGACGGCCGCCGCGATCGGAGAGCCAGCTGAAGCCGATCATGCCGAGCGGCGTCAGCAGGCCCGCAACGGCCAGCGCCCGCGCCGCATAGGGCCCGTCGATGCCACGTTCCAGCAGATAGACCATCGCCTGGGGCACCAGCGAGAAGATGCCGACCGACGTCAGCGCAAACGACGAAGCGAGCGCCCAGAACGGCCAGTCTCGTATCGCTTCGCCCACTGTCGGGCCGCGATCGGCCGCCGCCCGCGACCGCGCCAGGCCCGGCGCGCCGCGTTCGATGCGCGCCCACGGCAGGAACAGCAGCAGCGGAATGAACAGGGCGCTCGCTGCAGCAAAGACGATGTAGGCGTGGCGCCAGCCGTCCGACGCGATCAGGTGCTGGGCCAACGGGAACGTCGCCATGGATCCCACGCCCGACGCCGACCAGGCGACGGCCAGCGCTACGCCCAGCCGCCTAGCCGGAAACCAGCGGCCGAGCAGCGAGGAACTCAGCACACCGGAGAGCGAGGCGCTGCCGAACCCCATGACGACGCCCAGTCCGAGATAGAGATGCCAGAGTTCGGTCGCCTGCGCGGCGCTGGCAGTCGCGAGCGTCGCGGCCGTGACGCCGACGACCGTGAGCACGCGCAGGCCGAAGCGATCGACGATCCAGCCGGCGATGGGAGCGGCGATGCCGCCGACCAAAAGGGCGAAGCTGTAGATCAGCGTGACCGAGCCGCGGTGGGCATCGAAGGCCTGCTGCAGGGCCGGCACAAACACCACGAAGGTGTCGCTGATCGACCGGCTCGCGACGCCCAAGGCAAAGCACAGCGCCACCAGCGCCCAAGGCATGATCGATCCCATCGCCCCAACCTCGACGAGCGCCCGTTCCTGCGCAAGCCGCCTGACGGGCCGGCAGGCTTGCATTCTCCGCATGTGCACGCCACGTTCCGCGCCGCGGAGGAATTGGTGGACGACACACTCAGCATTGGGCGCGGTTTCAACGGACCGAGCCTGTCGGGCAACGGCGGCTATGTCGGCGGCGTGCTGGCGAACCGGTTCACGCGCGCCTTCGGCGGCGACGGTGCCGTCGAGATCACCTTGCGTGCGCCTATTCCCATCGAGACGCCGCTCCAGGTCGCCCGCGACGGCGACGCATTGATGTTGCGCGACGGCGACACGCTCCTCTGCGAGGCGCGCGCCGGCTCGGTCGACCGTCTAGAACCGCCACCGCCGCCCACCGACTGGGCCGACGTGACACGCCGCGGCGAAGAAGGCGGCAGTCCCGAGGACAGCGACTTCCACTGGTGCCTCGTCTGCGGCCGTGGCCGCGCCATGGGCGACGGGCTGCGCGTGTTCGGCACTGCCGGGCCTGGCCCCGGTCATTCGCTCTCCTGCTACGTCCCGCATGCCAACCACGCCGATGGCGACGGCCGCATCAAATCCGAATTCCTGTGGGGCACCCTCGATTGCCCGGGTGCCTGGGCGGCGCAGGACCCCGACGACTGGCGACCGGCGCTCACCGGCCGCATGACGGCCAAGGTGTTCGAGCCCCCGCGTGTCGGCGAGCGCTGCGCCGTCGTCGGCTGGCGGCTCGGCACCGAGGGTCGCAAGCTCTATTCGGGCACGGCGCTCTACACGGAATCGGGCCGGCTGTGCGCGATCGGCCACTGCACCTGGATCGTGCTTCGCGGCTGACGGTCGGCTATAGGAGTGGGCATGCAAGCCGCGCCGCTTCTAAAAGATCTCGTGCTGGTTGGCGGCGGCCATGCCCACGTCCATGTCCTGAAGAGCTTCGGCATGAAGCCGATGCCCGGCGTCCGCCTAACGCTGATCGGGCGCGATATCGAGACACCCTACTCCGGCATGATCCCGGGCTTCGTCGCCGGCCACTATTCCTTCGACGAGTGTCACATCGACCTCGCCCGGGTGGCCGCCTGGACCGGCACGCGCCTGATCCAGGCCGAGGCCATCGGCCTCGATCGCGTCAATCGCCAGGTGCTGCTGAAGGACCGGCCGCCCGTCTCCTACGATCTCGTGTCACTCGATGTCGGCGCCGCTCCCAGCCTCGACGCCATCCCCGGTGCCGCCCGGCACGCCACACCGGTGAAGCCGATCGCCGAACTCGGCCGCCGCTGGCTTGCCTTCGTCGAACGGATGAAGGGCCGGCGCGATCCTCTGCGCATCGCGGTGATCGGCGGTGGCGCTGGCGGCGTGGAGCTGGCGCTGGCGATCGATCATCGCCTGCATGAGATCGCGCCCGATGCGAAGATCGACGTCGCGCTCATCACACGCGGCGAAATCCTGGCCGGCAGCGCTGCTTCGGCACGCCGGGCAATGCGCGCGATTCTGACGCAACGCGGCATCCGGCTGGTCGAGAACACGTCAACGACGGCGATCGAGCCCGGCGCCGTCCGTCTCGAGACCGGCGAGCGACTAGACGCCGACGATGTCTTCGTCGTGACGGAGGCCAGTGCCTCCGGATGGCTCGCAGCGACGGGCCTGCCGCTCGGCGATCGCGGCTTCTTCGCCGTCGAGCCGACGTTGCGCTCGACCGGCGACGAGCATGTCTTCGCGGTTGGCGATTGCGCCACCGTGCTGGCGCATCCTCGGCCCAAGGCCGGCGTGTT
>JAUXST010000799.1 GCA_030679805.1 Reyranella sp.
TGAGGCAGGTCACAGCGATCAGCAGCGACAGAAGCGGCAGCCGGGAGGCCATGGGGCGGGACGACATGGGGCGGCTCCCGTAGCATGCCGGTCTCCGCGTGTCCTTCGGTCTGGCCCGAAGCATTGCTCGATGCCGAAGCCCGCCGGACGCGCCGCGCTCAGTCGAGGCTTTCACCCCTCATCTGCTTGCCGAAGGCGAGGTCATCGTTGAGGCACCATTGCTCGGCGACGCGGCCGTTCTCTATCCGGAAGATCGACAACTCGTCGACGGTCAGGTGGCGGCGGGTCGGCGCCTGCTCGTCGAAGGTGCCGAGGTGGGTGCCTGTCGAGAAGTAGCGCACGGCCACCTTGTCGCCGTCGATGATGAGATCCTCCACGTGCTCGCGCCAGTCCGGGAAACCGGTGCGCAGCCTTTCGATGGCACGCCGGATTCCGTCGTGGCCGTTGCGCGACGGGGTCCGACCCCAGCCCTTGGGCATGTGGGCGACGAAGTCCGCAGCATAGACTTGCGGGATCGAGTCGAGGTCGCCCTCGCCCTCGCTCCAGATCTCGTGCAGGCGTTCGATCAGCGTCCGCGCCTCGTCCCGTGTCATGGTCGTTCTTTCCGTTCCCGAAGCCGCTCTCGGCCGGCTTTGGCCCGACCATGTGAAGACGAAGCCCGCCGGGTAGCCTCCGACGGGACTCACATTAGTTCCGGCGTTTAATCCAGATCAAGGCGGCCGTTGCCGGCCGGCCCAATTCTATATCGTAGTACCTTGGCCCAAGGTTGGGAGAGGAAGATGAAGGCTGCAGACATCATGACCACTTCGGTGGTCTGCATCAGGTCGGACGCGACAATTCTTGAGGCTGCGCGCCTGCTTCTCAGCGAGCGCATCAGCGCTTTGCCGGTAGTCGATGCCGCCGGCAAGCTGGAGGGCATCGTGAGCGAAGGCGATCTTATCCATCGGGCGGAGATCGGCTCCGAAAAGCCCGTCAGCCGCTGGAAGGCCCTGTTCGAGGACAACGCGACGTTGGCGCGCGACTACCTGAAAGCCCACGGCCGAACCGTGGCCGATGTCATGAGTCATCCGGTCGTCCTGGCCGAGGAGGATACCGAGATTTCGGTCGTGGCGGCGCGGATGGACCAGTTTTCGATCAAGCGCCTGCCCGTGGTGCGCGACGGCAAGGTGGTGGGCATCGTCAGCCGCGCCAACCTGCTGCAGGCGCTGATTTCGGCGCCGGGCGCCGCCGGCGCGCCGGCCCCCGATGATGCCGAACTGCGCCGCCAGATCCTGCTGACGCTCGACCGCGAGCCGTGGTCGCCCTCGCTGGTGCGCAACATCATCGTTCAGGATGGTAATGTCGAAATCTGGGGCCATGCCGATTCGGCTGCCCAGTGCGAGGCCTGCCGCGTTCTTGCCGCCGCCATTCCCGGGGTGAAGGCCGTCATCAACCACATGGTGGTGACACCGCGCGGCGTTTACATGTGGTGAATGCGATGCGCCGATGGATAGTCTTGTTGCTGCTGCTGCCCGGTACCGCTGGGGCGGCCGATCTCGATCGCGGTCGCGAACTCGCCGTGCGCTGGTGCGGCAATTGTCATGTCGTCGACCGGACGGCGCCGGCCGGACGGGCCGACGGGCTGCCGACATTGCCGGCGATCGCGGCCAAGCCCCAGACGACGGCGGCCTCGCTGCGCGGGGTCATGTCGGCGCCGCATGGCCGCATGCCCGATCTTTCGATCGGCGCCAAGGACCAGGACGACCTGATCGCCTACATCCTCAGCCTACGGTCGAACTGACTCCGTCCGCGCGTCGCGCCGACACCAGCAGGAAGGGCGGCCGGTGGCGTTCGGCGGCCCACGCCGGATGTTGGGCGATCTGGACATCGGTGGGCCCCCATTCCTCGACACGCGCCAGGGTGAAGCCGCTCGCCAGCAGGTGGTTGAGATGGGTGGCGACGGTGCGATGCCGCTTGACCACGCCCTTGGCCAGCCAGTCCGTGGTGCGCGGGCCTTCCTCCAGATAGCGATCGAGCGGCCAGGTCTTGTGCCCCGAGGTGTCCTCGATCCAGCCCGGCCGAGACGGTGCGGTGTAGAGCGGATGCTCGACCGAGAACACCAGCCGGCCGTCGGGGACGAGCGCGCGATGCACGTTCTCCAGCAGCGGCTTCAGGCCCTCGACGTAGTGCAGCGCCAGCGAACTGTAGGCGAGGTCGAACGATCCCGCCGGCAGGTCGAGCCGTTCGAGGTCGACGCGCGCGTAGGCGATCGCCTTGTCCGCCGTCGTCTCACGGGCGCGCGCCAGCATGTTCTCGGAAACGTCGAGGCCCAGCACCTGCGCGGCGCCCGCCGCGCAGGCCCAGCGGCAGAACCAGCCGAAGCCGCAGCCGAGGTCGACGACCCGAAGCCCCGCCATCGCCGGCAACATGGCGCGCAATGTCGGCCACTCCGGCGCTCCGTCGAGACCCTCGACGGAGCGCGGCAGCTTGCTGTAGTCCGAAAAGAACGCGTCGTTGTCGTAGATATTCTGGGTCATCGTTCGTTGTCATCTCGGGCGGGGTAACCCCCGCCCTTTGGCGAAGCCGAAGGATCCTTCGCTTCGCGCAGGATGACAACATTGGTGTCACGAGCGTCTCGCGACCTACTTCACGCTCGCGGCGGCCCTGGCCTGCCGCACCGCCAGCGCCAGCGAGGCACCGAGGTCGGCCAGCAGCTTGGCCCCCACCTCGTCAGTGAACTTGCCGTCGACGAACTTGGTGTGCGCAACGCCGATCATGACCTCGGGCTTGTTCACCGGCCGGCCGTCGAGGAACACCATCATCTGGCGCAGATGATACTGCGCGCGCGCCGTGCCGAGCGGGCCGCCTGCGGCGCCGAACATGGCGACCGGCTTGCCGGCGAAGGGCTGCGGGGTCGTGCGCGACAGCCAGTCGATGGCGTTCTTCAGCACGCCCGAGACGGAATAATTGTATTCCGGGGTCGCGAACACGATGCCGTCGGCCTCCAGCATGGCCTTCTGCGCGGCCTGCACCTTGGCGGGAAAGCCCTGGGCCTGCACGTCGGCATCGTAGAGCGGCCAGTCGCCGATCTCGATCGTCGACAGCGTGACACCTGCCGGCAGGCGTTCGGTGAAAGCGGCGAGCGCCAGGCGGTTGAACGAGCCTTTGCGCAGGCTGCCGCAGAAGGCTGCGAGTTTGATGGTCTCGGACATCTTTCGGTATCTCCTCGGTAACTGGTGCTTTGTCGGCGACGAAACTCGGGGCTACATAGGGGCCACGCATAGTATTGGCAAACGAAGGTAGGGGCCGTGCAGTCCATGTTTCGATCCATTCTCGTCGCGGCCGGTATCCTGGCCCTCGCGTCTCCCGTGGCGGCCCAGGGCATGGGGCAGAACCAGCCGCCCGACCAGTGGGTGATGAACTGCAACACCGAGCGCGGCCTCGATTGCACCGTGTCCAACATGATCGACGGCGGCCCCAACAACCTGCTCGGCACGTTTCTGATCGTGAGCTATTCGGTGGCCTACACCACGCTCTCGATCGTGGCCGATGGCGTGGGCCAGCGCGCCAGTCTTCAGGTCGACGGCAATCCCTTCATCTCGACCGAACTCTGCGCCGGTGGCGGCATATGCTCCTACGTCCAGGAGAAGTCCGCCGAGCTGCTGCAGCAGATGCGCACGGGCTCCCAGATCGTCGTTCAGGTCAGCTTGCAGAACGACAGCATGGCGGGGCCCTTCCAGCAGAGCCTCGCCGGGTTCGAGGCCCAGTACCGTCGGGCGGTCGAGGCGCAGCAGCGCGGGCGCTGACGTCGACGCGACGTCACCCCCTAGTACCGATCTGCGAGGCTCTGAACTATTTGCATCTGGCCTGCGATCCAGGCCCGTGCCAATGTTTCGAGGCCGTCCCGGTTCGGGAGGGTCGGAACCACAGTCCTGAGGCAAAGCCGCCATGTCCGCGCTTGCTACGATTGCACTTGGGGCGCTGGCCCAACAGGCTGGTGTCGACGCTGCGACCATCCGTGCCTACGAACGGCTGGGCCTGATCCATAAACCGCGGCGAGCGGCCGGCGGACTGCAGCTCTACCGGACCGACGATGTCGCCCGCGTGACGTTCATCCGGCGAACGCAGGAACTGGGCTTCTCGATCCCCGCCATCCGCGAACTGCTCGAGATAACCGACAAGTCATCAGGCACCTGCGGCGACGTCCACGACCTCGCCCAGCGACATCTCCTGGATATCCGTCGCCGGCGTGAAGATCTCGCACGCCTGGAAACGATGCTGGCGCCGCTGGTGTCGGCCTGCCCGCGAAAGGGCAGTATTGAGCACTGCCCCATCGTGAACGCCCTCTCGCACCCGGCGTAATCCGCGTTTCTGTTCACGAAGGCTTGTCCCAAGGCAACTTGCTGCCTGTCGGGGGCGTTGCCATGCTGGCTTGGTACCTGCGCGAGGCAGCCGGCGCTTCGCGCGGGCGGATGCCATCAGATGCCCTGTGCCGGCGCCCTTCGGAGGACACCAAGATGAACACGACCCTGTTCCGCTCCGGCCTTGCGGGCCTCGCAGCGGTTGTGCTGATGATCGGCGTGCCGGCTGCCCATGCCGAAACCCAGATGTACAAGTCCGCTCTCTCGGCCGCGGCCGAGGTGCCAACCAACGACAGCAAGGGCACCGGCGCGCTCACCGCCACCTACGACACCGCGACCAAGAAGCTCGCCTACAGCGTGACCTACGCGAACCTGACAGGTCCGGTAACGGCGGCGCATTTCCATGGACCTGCGGCCGCCGGTGCCAATGCCGGCGTCGTCGTGCCGGTGAACGGCGCGCTGGCCAGCCCGATCAAGGGCGACGCGACGCTCACCGACGCGCAGGCCGCCGACCTGCAGGCGGGCAAGCTGTACTTCAACATCCATACCGCCGCGAACAAGGGCGGTGAAATCCGCGGCCAGGTCGCGAAGTAGGCCTGAGAGAAACGGCACAGACAGCCGCTGCGAAGGCGGCCGTTCGCCCCAACGGGCCTCTGGCCCGCTCGTCATCATGAGCGGGCCAGAGGCCCGCGGTCCTTATGTGCATGAGCGCAACTCCGGGCAGAATAACCACCGCCCCTTAGTTGTGCACTTCCGGCGAAGACCTTCTAGGCGATCGCCGGGCGCAGCTTGTCGGCTGCCTTGAAGAAACGGCGGGCGTGATCGAGCAGTTCGCCATCGGTCGGATGGTCCATCGGCTCGACCGCAAACAGCTTTTCCTTCAGCCAGCCGATGTGCGCCTCGACGTGATGGACAAGCTGGTCCTTGGCGCCGCCCGGGCCGACCAGCAGCCATTCGTTCACGCCGCGCAACGCATCGACAATGTGGTCGAAATAATCCCGGTCGAGTTGCTGGTGCCCCGCACCGATGACGCCTGCCTTGTGGTGGACCTTGCGGAACGGGCTGTGGGCCTTGATGCGCTCGCGTTCGACGTCCTCGGCGTTGAAGCGAAACACGTGTGCTTCCTTGGAGTCCATCCAGACGACGGCGTGCCCGATGGTGGCGTGACTGTGCGGCATGCGAAACCCCTACGACCAATACGGCGAAAACATACGAAAACCTTGGGGCCAGTCGCCAGCTCCCGCTTTGATTCACATCAATCCGTGCCCTGTTCGCGGGCCGGCCGGTCCCTACTGCAGCTTGCGGCCGAACAGCCAGGTCGCGTAGCCGAGCGTCACCGCGGCGATCACCATCATCGGCCACAGCAGGTCCCAGGCCAGCGCCCAGGTGAGGTCGCGCAGGAAGACACCGCGCGAGAGTTCCATCATGTAGCGGATCGGATTGACGTAGGTGAGCAGCTGGCACCATTGCGGCATGTTGGCGATGGGCGTGGTGAAGCCCGATAGGACGGTCGACGGCGACAGCAGCAGAAACACCCCGAGGATCGCCTGCTGCTGGGTCTTGGCGATCGAGGAGATCACCAGGCCGATGCCGATCGCCGACAGTACGAAGAGGACGATGCCCACATCGAACAGCAGGATGTCGCCGACGAACGGCACTCCGTAGACGAGGACGGCGATGGCGGCAATGACGTTGGCCTCGATGAAGCCGATGCAGAGTGCCGGAATCGTCTTGCCGGCCAGGATCTCCATCGGCCTGAGCGGCGTCACGAGGAGCTGGTCGAAGGTGCCGAGTTCGCGTTCGCGCGCCATCGACAGCGCGGTGATCATCAGGGTCGCTACGATGGTCAGCAGCACGGTGAGCCCGGGCAGGATGAACCAGCGGCTCTCGAAGTTCGGGTTGAACCAGGCGCGGGTCTGGATCTCCAGCCCGGCGCCTGCGGCGCCGGCGGGCGCGTACTCGCGATTGAAGCCTTCGACGATGGCGGCGGCGTAGTTCTGGATGATGAGCGCGCTGTTGGAGCGCCGCCCGTCGAGCAGAAGCTGGATGCGCGCCGGCCGGCCCGCCGCCACGTCGGCGGAGAAGGTCTGGCCGATGTGCAGGACGGCCTTGACCCGTTGCGCGGCGATATCCTCCTCGACGGCGACGGGATTGTCATAAGCGGCGGCGATGCGGAAGGTGGGCGAACCCTCGAAGCGGCTCACCAGATCGCGCGCCGGCCGCGTGGCATCCTCGTTCCAGAGGCCGAGCGACACGTTGTTCACCTCGAAGTTCGCGGCAGCGGCGAAGAGAACGAGCTGGATGATCGGCGGGGCCACGAGCACGAAGCGGCTCTTGCGGTCCTTCCACAGCATCAGGAATTCCTTGATGATCAGCGAGCGGATGCGCTGCCACATCGGCCTACTCCAGGCTGCGCCGGGTGCGCCTGATCGCAACCGTCAGGAACACCGCCGCGAAAGCCAGCAGGGCGGCAATATTGGGCAGCAGGATCGGCCACACGTCGCCGGCCAGAAACAGCGTCTGCAGGCTGGAGACATAGTAGCGGGCGGCGAAGACCGTGGTCACCGCCTGTATCCAGGCCGGCATGGTCTCGATGTCGAACATGAGGCCCGAGAGGATGAGCGCCGGCATGAAGGTGATGAGGAAGGCGAGCTGGGCCGCCACGAACTGGCTGCGCGCCACGGTCGAGATCAACAGCCCCATCGCCAGCGAAACCACCAGGAACACGGCGGAAATACCGATCAGGACTGGGAAGGAACCGCGAAACGGCACCTCGAAGACGAAGATGCCCAGGCCGACCGAAACGGCAAGCCCGCCCATGCCGAGCACGAAGTAGGCGACCAGCTTGCCGAGCATGATCTCCGTCATCGTCGCGGGCGACACCATGAGCGCCTCCATGGTGCCGCGCTCCCATTCGCGGGCAACCACCAGTGCAGTCAGAAGCGCACCGATCATGGTCATCACCATGGCGATCAGGCCGGGCACGATGAAGTTGGCGCTGCGCAGCTCGGGATTGAACCAGTAGCGGTGCTCGAGCACCACCGCGGGCCTCGCGTGCTGTGCCCGGTCGCTCAGGCGGCCCTGCGCCCAGTTGGCCAGGGCTCCCAGCGCATATCCTTCGACGATGCGGGCGTTGTTGGAGTCCACACCGTTGACGAAGATCCCGATTTCGGCGGGGCGCAGCGGATCGACGACCTTGCGGGAGAAATCGCCGCGCAGGACGGCGTAGCCCGCGATGTCGCCGCGCATGAGAGCGGCTTCGGCCTGGCGCGAGTCGACGAACCGGACCGGTCTGAAATAGGGCGTGCTGGCGAAGCTCTGGTAGAGGCCGGAAGATTCGACGGTCCTGTTCTCGTCGACCACGCCGAACCTGACGTCGCGTGCGTCGAGCGAGATCCCGTATCCGATCAGGATCAGCAGCACGACGGGCATCACCAGCGCGATGGCGATCGACGATGGATCACGCACGATCTGCACGAATTCCTTGCGGAGGAGTCCGCGAAAACGCCGGCCGAACGGCCCGCCGCCGCTCACGACGCATCCCCTGCCGGGCGGGCTTCGGCATCGTGCGACTCGATCAGCGCGACGAAGGCATCCTCCAGCGTCGGCTCCGGCATGGCGACGCTCACGAACCGGCGCTTCAGCTCGTCGGGACGGCCGGTTGCGATCATCCGGCCGGCATAGACGATGCCGAGGCGGTCGCAATACTCGGCCTCGTCCATGAAGTGCGACGTCACCAGGATGGTGACACCGAGGTCGGCGAGCGCCCCGATGCGCTGCCAGAAGGCCCGGCGCATCAGTGGATCGACACCCGAGGTCGGCTCGTCGAGGAACAGCACCCGCGGCTCGTGCAGGAGCGCGCAGCCCAGCGCCAGCCGCTGCTTGAAGCCGAGCGGCAGGCCGCCGGCCTCGGCATCGACGACGGCGCCGAGGTCGAAGCTGTCGATCGTCCAGGCGATGCGGTCTCGCCGGCGGGCGCCGGCCAGACCGTAGACGCCGCTGAAGAAGTCGAGGTTGTCGCGCACCGACAGGTTGCCGTAGAGCGAAAAGCGCTGCGACATGTAGCCGATGCGCTCGCGTGCGGTGGCGCGCGCCCGGCCGAGATCGACGCCGGCGACATGGGCACTGCCGTGGCTGGGTTCGAGCAGCCCGCACAGCATGCGGAAGGTCGTCGACTTGCCGGCGCCATTGGGGCCGAGGAGGCCGAAGATTTCGCCGGGCGCGACGGTGAAGGTGACGTGGTCGACGGCGCGGAACTTGCCGAAGTCGCGGGTCAGCTCATGGGCCTCGATGGCCGCGCCATTGCCCTCCAAGCCCGCGCCGTTGTGCAGACCGTCCATCACCGCTGGCTTCGTCTCGACCTGCAGCAGGCTCACGAAGGCATCCTCGAAACGCGGCCGGATCGGTCTCGGAACCGTGCCGTCGCCGCCCAGGATCTTCGGGTCGGGCAGCATTGCCCCTTCCTTGAGGACCAACCGCACGCTGCCGCTCTGGATGGTGGCGTCGGCGACGTCGGGATGGGCGGCGGCCACGCGCTGCGCTTCATGGCGCTGGCCCTCCGGCAGGTCGATCAGGAAGGTGCGATCCTTCAGGCGGCCGGTGAAGTCGGCGGGCGCGCCGGAGGCCAGCAGCCGTCCGCCGTCGAACAGCAGGAAGCTGTCGCAGCGCTCGGTCTCGTCGAGGTAGGCCGTGCTCCACACCACCGCCACGCCTTCGCCCGCCATCGTTCGAACGATGCGCCACAGTTCGCGGCGCGACGCCGGATCGACGCCGGCGCTCGGCTCGTCGAGCAGCAGCAGCCGTGGCCGCGCCAGCAGGGCGCAGGCCAGCCCCAGCTTCTGCTTCATGCCGCCCGAAAGCTGGCCGGCGAGCCGGCTTTTGAAAGGCAGTAGTCCGGTAAAGGAGAGTAGGTCGGCGAAGCGCTTCTCTCGTGTCGCCTCGTCGAGATCATGCAGGTCGGCATGCAGGTTGAGATTCTCGTCGACGGTGAGATCCTCGTAGAGGCCGAAGCGTTGCGGCATGTAGCCGATGTCGCGCTGGTAGGCGCCGATGTCGGTCACGCTGTCGTGACCCAAGACCGAGATCGAGCCGGCGTCGGGCTTCAGCAAGCCGGCGATCAGACGCAGCAGGGTCGTCTTGCCAGCGCCGTCGGGGCCGACCAGCCCGGTGATCTGCCCGGCAAGGATTGCGGCGGTGACGCGGTCGAGCGCCGTCACCGTGCCGAAGCGTTTGGTGAGGCCTTCGAGCACCACTGCGGGCGCAGGCGACGCCATGGCTTCTATTTTCCGAGTGGAACGCGGATGGTGACGGGCATGCCCTGGCGCAGCCGGTCGTCGGGATCGCGTACGAAGACCCGCAACCGGTAGACCAGCTGCGTCCGCAATTCCGTCGTCTCGACGGTCTTGGGCGTGAACTCGGCGGTCGGCGAAATGAAGCCGATCCAGCCATCGTAGCTGCGGTTGGGATCGGTATCGGAGGTGATCTTGACCTCGAGGCTGGGGCGGATGCGGCCGAGGTTGGGCTCCGAGATGTAGGTGCGTACCCAGACCTTGTCCGTCAACGCGATGGTGTAAATCGGGGTGTTCGGGCCCACCATGGCGCCCGGTTCGACGATGCGGCTGAGCACGACGCCATCGGCCGGTGCCTTCAGTTCGGTATCGATCAGTCGGCGTTCGGCCAGCGACTGCATGGCCTTCTGGGAGAGCAGGAGGGCCTTCGCCTGGTCGATGTCCTCCTGGCGGGGGCCGATCTCGGTCAGCCGCAGGGCCTGGCTGGTCACATCGAGCCGTGCCCGGGCGGCATCGAATGCATTCTTGGCG
>JAUXST010000801.1 GCA_030679805.1 Reyranella sp.
GCGTGTCGGCCGCTTCCGGCACCGACGTCGTGAGCGCCGCCAGCACCGCGCCGGTGTCCTCGAAGCTGCACAGCTTCAGCGTGATTGCCGCACGGATCACGGCGACCTGCCAGTCGAACGGGATGTTGAGGTCGCGCACCCAGGTCTGCCAGTAGGACTCGGTCTCGGCGAGGAAGGAGCGCGCGAGCGTGTCGGGATTGTCGGTGACGCTTTCGTCGGCACCGACCAGCAGCGTGAGCGGCCGATCGAGCGAGAATTCGGTCTCGTGCAGCAGGTAGTTGATCGAGGCATCCGTCGTGAGCCGCAGCACCGAAGTGTCGCTGAAGTAGCGCACATGGTTGCTGCCGGCCGTGACCTGGGCGCGGCGCGCGCCATAGTTGAAGGTCGGCCGGATCCGCACGGCAACCCGCGGCCGGCCGGCGACCGGCTCCAGGCGCCGCACCAGCATGGGCGGACGGAACATGCGGCCGAAGCGGCGGAAGCGCGGCGCGAAGTCGACGATCCGGACCGTGCCGCCTGCGCCATCGATCATGGTCTCGAGGACGGCGGAATTGTGCAGGTAGCGCTGGCGCGTCTCCTTGGCGCCCGCCACGACGACGTCCATGAAGCCGGCTTGCGGATCATTGCCGCCCAGCAGCGCATTGAACACCGGATCGCCGTCGAGCCTGCCGAGCCCATGCCAGACATGGCGCCCGTTGCGATCGATCAGGCTCGCGATCGCGCAGTTGCCGACGACGCCGAGATCGAGAGTGCTCATGGCGAAGTTCCCACGGATATCGGGCCCGCCATGGATCGGCCGTCGAGCAGGTCGGCGCCGCGCTTCAGCCAGGCGCGCACGGCGGCGGGATCGCCGCCGAAGAACTCCGCGACGCGCAGCCCCTGGCCGCCGAAGAGGCGCGCCGCATTCATGCCGGCCTCATCGGTGAAATCGTCACCGATGAAGATCGGGCTGCGGCCGGCAAAGGGCGCTTGCGCCATCAGGCGCTCGACGGCGTAGCCCTTGGAGACGGTGCGCGGTCCGATCTCGACCGCCTCGCGCGCCGTGATCAGCCGGAACCAGGGGTGCTCCTCGGCCACCAGCGTACGCGCCAGCCGCCACACGTCGTTGCCGCGCTCGGGCGCCAGCCGATAGTGGACGGCGCAGCCATGAGGCTTGGACTCGATCAGCACGCCCGGCCATCGCTCGGCGGCGGCGACCAGCGACGCGCGCCAGGCCTCGGGCACGGCAAGGGTCGCCGGCATGTCCTCCAGGGTACCGTCATCATAGCGCAGCGCAGCGCCATGCTCTCCCGCGGCGCTGGCCGCGAATGGCGCCAGCAGGCCGTCGACGACGGCGAGCGGCCGCCCCGTCACGATGGCGACCGCACCGTCCAGCAGATGGTATAGGCGGGAAAGCAGGACCGGCAGACCGGGTGGCACGACGACGAGACTCGGAGTCGCGGCGATCTCGAGCAGCGTGCCGTCGAGATCGAGAAACAGCGCGGACGTCCTGTCGAGATCCGGCGGCGTCATTCTGTCCGTCCCCCCCCCCCTACGCCAATGATCGACCGCCGATGGTCGACTCCAGGCGCGAAGGGAGCACACCACAACACGCCGCGCGCGGGCCTGCTCCTGCGAGCTTGCCCGCCTTACGCGCGGAAACTCAACGTGCTGTGGTGATCAGGGTTCCGCAAAAAAGCCGCGGTGATGTGATGATCCTGTGGCGAAACCCGCCTAACGCAGCCCACCCATGCTCTGCCAGAACGGCTTGCCCGATTCATAGGCAGCAGCGGCGGGCGAAATGCCGGCATCGCGTAGGCTGCGCGCATCCATCCGGGCGAGACAGCGCCGGGCCGCCGTGCGCTCGCGCCACACCGCGACGGTGAGAGCAAGACGCTCGCGAAACGACGGCGGAGCAGCGACCCCCGAGGCGGCCGGCGTCGCAAACAGATTCTGCTCGATGGTGAGACGGTTGCGGGACTGAAAGCTCATCTCTCCCTCCTTGGGCTGATGGGCTGAACATGGTCCTCGTGCGGTGGTCTCTCAATGATGTGGCAGGTAATCGAGCGCACGAGACATCCTCATGCGTGCCTTGGATAAATTCACCTCAACGCCGCTTTGATTGCATCGAGTCCGTCGGTCAATGCCGCAGGGCCGGGCTGCAGGATCAGCGTCGACTTGATCTCGACGATGCGGTTGTTGGCAACGGCCGGCACGGCGGCCCAGCCCGGCCGCTCGACGATCTGGCGCGGCACGACTTTCTTGCCGCACCACGAGGCCAGGATCACGTCGGGCCGCGCCGCGATCACCGCGTCAGAGGTGACGATGCGCTCGCGCGCGCCAGGCGCACCGCGCAGATGCGAAAACACATCCGTGCCGCCGGCGACCTCGATCAGCTCCGACACCCAGCCGATGGCCGAGATCATCGGATCGTTCCATTCCTCGAAGTAGACCCGCGGCCGGCGTAGCGCGTCCCTGGTCTCACGCGCCACCGCGGCCACGCGTTCCTCGAGGGTCCGTGCCAAAGCGTCGGCCTTCGCGCTCTCGTCGATCAGGGCGCCCACGGTGCGGATCATGGCGAAGATGCCGGCGAGGTCGCGCTGGTTGAACAGATGCACCGCCACGCCCGCCTGGGCGAGATCGCTCACGATGTCGGCTTGCAGATCGGAAAAGGCCAGCACCAGGTCGGGCTTCAGCGCCAAAATCTTGTCGAGCCGCGCCGAGGTGAAGGCACCGACCCGCGGCTTCTGCCGCACTTCGGGCGGTCGCACGGCATAGCCCGAGACGCCGACAATGCGGTCCTGTTCGCCCAGCAGATAGAGCGTCTCGACCGTTTCCTCGGTGAGGCAGATCAGCCGGCGCGGCGGGAAGTGGCGCATGCAGGGCAGCCTATACCTTTTTTATTGCCGGTATCGACGCGGGCGCGCGCTAGTCTGCCGATCGCACCGATCGATGGAGACTAAAATATGCTGCCCTCCCAACGCGCGCTGTTCGACATGCCGCGCGACGTCTGCTTCCTGAATGCCGCTTCCTGGAGCCCGCTGCCGCTCGCCGTGCAGGAGGCCGGACGCGCCGCGATCGGCCGCAAAGGCCAGCCATGGAAACCCGAAGCCGGCTTCCAGTCGCAGCAGTATGAACGCGCGCGCAAGGCCGCCGCCGCCCTGATCGGCGCCGAGACCGCCGACGTGGCGCTGATCCCCTCGGTCGGCTACGGCGTGTCGACCGCAAGCAAAGTGCTCGAGGTCCCACGCGGCAGCCGCGTGCTGGTGCTGCAGGACGACCACACCTCGCCGGTGCTGGAATGGATGAGCCGCGCCGAGACGGGCGGCTTTGCCGTCGAGCAGGTGAAGCAGCCGGCCGACGGCGACTGGACCTCGGCCGTGCTGGAGGCGATCGACCGCGCGGGTGCGGCACCGCTCGCGCTGGTGTCGATCTCCTCGGTGCACTGGTCCGACGGCGGCGCGCTCGACATGGCGCGCATCGCCAAGGCCGCGAAGGCGAAAGGCTCGGCCCTGCTGGTCGACGCCACGCACGATGTCGGCGTGCGCAAGATCGACGTAAAGCTGCTCGATCCCGATTTCCTGATCTTCCCGACCTACAAATGGGTGCTGGGGCCCTACGGCCGCGCCTTCATGTATGTCGCCAAGCGCCACCAGAACGGCGTGCCGCTGGAGCAGACCGCCGCGGCGCGCCGCGCCGTGTCGGCCGAGGACACGGTTTATTTCCGCGATATCGCCTACGCCGACGGCGCCAAGCGCTACGACATGGGCGAGCGCGACCATTTCGTCTCCATGGAGATGGCGGCGATCGGCATGGAGATGATGGCCGCGTGGGGCAATGCGCCGATCGTGGCGCGCCTCAGCATGCTCACCGACCGGCTGGCCGACGGCCTCGCCAACACGGGCGTGCAGGTGATCGACAAGAAGCTGCGCGCCCCGCATGTGCTCAGCCTCGCTTTTCCCAAGGGCATGGCGCCCGACCTGCCCAAGCGGCTGGCGGCGGAGAACGTCCACGCCGCACCGCGGCTCGGTCGTTTGCGCATCAGCCCGCACGTCTACAACGACGAGGAAGACGTCGAGCGCTTCGTCGAAGTGTTCAAGAAAGTGGGCCTCTGAGCGAGTCTTGGCTGCGGACGCGGGG
>JAUXST010000807.1 GCA_030679805.1 Reyranella sp.
TCTACCCATCGTGGCTCTGACCTTCGACAGGCTCTGTCGAACTCAGGCAGTCGGCTTCACAATTTCATACCAATAGGGTCAGTAAGCCGCTTCGAGTTCATGATGTCCTGGGTATGAGAGGCTATCTGAGTGCGTGAAGCACTTCGCGAAATCCTGTGCGGCAGCTGAATCCCAGCTTCCGCGCGGCCTTGCTGGCGTCGTAGACGCGGTCGATTGACTGGAACATCGTCCAGCCGCACTTGGCGTAGAGCGCCGGATAGTCGGGGAAGTAGCGGGCGACGACCGAGGGGGCGTCTGCGATGAGCGCGGCGCCATCGCCGCGCACGAACGGTGTCATGGCGGAGACGATGAAAGTGTCGAAGCCGATCTCCGGCGCCTTCGCCAGCGCTGCGACGTGGGCCTCGGCCGCGTCCTCGACCGAGAGCCGGCGGAACAGGAACTCGTTGGCCTTGGTGTTTTCGCCGGACTGGGCGATGGCGTGCGCCATGTCGTCCTCCTCCGGGAAGAAACGCGACGTGCGCAGGACCAGGATCGGCAGCTTGTGCAGATGGTTGAACAGCCGGCACAGCTCCTCGGCCGCGAGCTTGGTGACGCCGTAGATGTTGCGCGGCCGAAGCGGCGCCATGGTCTCGTCGATCCACACCGCCTCCTTGGCGCCACCCGCGCGACCGTCGCGGATCTCCTGCGAGATCATGAGCGAGGTCGTCGAGGTGAAGACGAGGCGGCCGACGGTCGAGCCCGGCGCCACGGCCTCCTCCAGCAGGTTCAACGTCCCCTGCACGTTGACGGCGACGAACTCCGAATTGTCATGGGTCTCGATATGCGGCTTGTGGCGCGCCGCGGCATGCACGATGGCCGTGATGCCCTCGTCGCGGATGACACGACGGACCAGTGCGCGGTCGACGACCGAGCCCACGACCGTCGTGGTGGCGCCCGGCTCCTGATCGAGGCCCACCACCTTGTGCCCGTCGCGCCCAAGCCTTGGCACCAGGGTCTGGCCGAGCCAGCCCGAGGAGCCGGTCACCAGGACGTTCACGGCTGGAGCGCGTCCTCGAGCCCGGCCTCTTTCAGCGCGAGGTCCTGCCGCTCGGCGAGCGCGTCCACGTCGAAGCCGTCGATCAGTCCCTCGAAGAGCTGGTGCCAGTTGATCGAGGCGCGGAGATGGATGAACACCGAGCC
>JAUXST010000810.1 GCA_030679805.1 Reyranella sp.
GCTACCAGGTGCCCTATGCCGAGCGGCTCAGGAAGGACGCAGACATCATGACCATGGCGGTCGGGCTGATCGTTCATGCCGACCAGGCGGAAAAGATCCTGCAGGAGGGGCGGGCCGACCTGATCGCGCTGGCCCGCGAGCTTCTCTACAATCCCAATTGGCCGATGGATGCAGCGCAGAAGCTGGGCGTCGACAAGCAGTTCGGCTCGGTGCCGCCGCCGCAGGCCTATTGGCTGGCCAAGCGCGCCCAGTCGGTGAAGACGGTGGTGCCGTCGACCTACATGAAGGGCATGAATGCCGGCTAGGCTTGGTTGCGTTTGCGCAGGATGTGCGCACAGCCCATCAGGGCCGCCGTCAGAACGATCGTGAGCGTCGAGACGGCGGCGATCGTGGGGTCGATCTGGAAGCGTAGATCGTCCCACATCCGTCGCGGCAGGGTGACGGCGCCCGTTCCCGAGATGAAGAGCGCCACGATCAACTCGTCGAACGACGTGATGAACGCGAACAGCGCGCCAACGAGAACGCCCGGCCTGATCAGCGGCAGGGTCACCTGCCAGAAGGTGGCACCCGGCGTAGCGCCGAGGCTGAGCGAGGCCTGCTCCAGGCGGGGATCGAGGCCCGCGAGGCTCGCCGTCACACTGGTGACGACGAAGGGGACCGCGAGGCAGGTGTGCGCCAGCACCATGGCGATCGGCGTGCCGACCAGCCCGTAACGCGAATAGGCATAGTAGATGCCGATCGCCACCACGATTCCCGGCACGATCATCGGCGACAGGATCAGGCCGGTGGCGAAGATGCGCATCGGACGGGAGAGGCGCGAGACCCCGAGCGCGGCCAAGGTACCGAGGAATGTCGCCAGCACGACGACCGCCGCAGCCACCCACAGGCTGACCCAGGTCGGCTTCAGCCAGTCTGCACTGCTGAAATAGGCTTGGTACCAGCGCAGGCCGAAGGCGGGCGGCGGAAACGTGAGGTAGGTGGCCTCCGAGAACGAGACGATCGCCACGACGACGATCGGGAAGGCGAGAAAGAACAGGATCAGGCCGACGACACTCGCCGGAAGCAAGCGGGTCAGGATCATCGCATGCTCGTCTTGAAGGCGTTGCCGACGCCCGGCAGGTGACGGGCGGCGGCAAGGATGGCGAGCGCCGTTGCCAGCAGGACGGCCGAGAGCGTGGCGGCATAGGCCCAGTTGAGCTGGTCGACCTGCTGGGCGATCAGCATCGAAAGCGTGATGTCGCGCGGCCCGCCGACCATTGCCGGGGTGATGTAGAAGCCGAGCGCCAGGACGAAGGTGAGCAGGGTGCCCGCCGCGACCCCTGACATCGACAGAGGCAGGATGACTTGCCGGAAGGTCATGAACGGCGTGGCGCCGAGCCCCGATGCGGCGCGGATCAGTGACGGATCGATCTGCCGGAGCGCATTGGCGATCGGCAGGATCATGTACGGCAGGAGGATGTGGATCATCGCGATCTGGGTCGCGAGCGGCGTGTTCAGGATGCGGATCGGCCGGTCGATCATGCCGAGCGCGATGAGGCCTTCGTTGACCAGGCCGTGCCGGCCCAGCAGCACCATCCAGGCGTAGCTTCGCACCAGCACGCTGGTCCAGAAGGGCAGCAGGATGATGACCAGGATGAGCGGCGCCATCGTCTTGGCGCGCACCAGCCCCAGGGCGACCGGATAGCCGAGGATCAGGCAGCCCAGGGTGACGGTGATCGAGGTATTGAAGGTGATCCAGAAGGTCTTCATGAAGACCACGTCCTCGAACAGGGCGGCGTAGTGCGAGAGTGTCCAGGTCGGGTCGTTCAGGCTGCGCAGCAGCATCGCCAGCACCGGCAGCGCGTAGAGTACGAGCATGTAGATCAGCAAGGGCGCCACGAGCAGCAGCGGCACGTACCGGCGCCAGTTCAGCAGCAGCGGCCGGGGGGCCCCGAGCGGTACGGCGATAGGCGAGGGCTGCGTAATCTCGGACAAGGACTGCCTCAAACGAGAATGGTGTCGGCGACCGACCAGGAGATCTCCGCGCGCTCGCCGATCGCGCGGCGCTGGATGGCGGCGCTCGAAGGCTCCTTCAGGACCAGCGAGGTGCCGTCGCCCGCCTGCAGCATGTAGCGGCAGCGCTCGCCGGCGAAGACTGCCTCGGTGACGGTGACGCTCAGGCGATTTTGCGGGGGCGTCGCGTTCCAGGCGCTGTCGGTGAAGCGCAGGCGCTCGGGCCGCGTGGTGAGCGTTACCTTATCGCCGGTCGCCGGCCGACCCGGGCAGACGGCGCGGATGGTGGTGCCGTTGCACTCGGCCACGACGATGTCGTCCTCCATGCCGCGCACGATCGCGGGCAGGAAGTTCGACTCGCCAATGAAGCCGGCGACGAAGCGGTCGGTGGGCCGGTCGTAGAGGTCTTCCGGGGAGCCGACCTGGGCCACCTTGCCGTCGTTCATGACGGCGATGCGGTCGGACATGGTAAGTGCTTCTTCCTGGTCGTGCGTCACGTAGATGAAGGTGATGCCGAGATCGGCGTGCAGGCGGCGCATTTCGAGCTGCAGGTTCTCGCGCAACTGCTTGTCGAGGGCGCCCAGCGGCTCGTCCATCAGCAGGAGCCGAGGCTTGAAGACCACGGCCCGCGCGACGGCGACGCGCTGTTGCTGGCCGCCCGAGAGTTGGCGCGGATAGCGCGCGCCATAGCCCGGCAGGTGCACGAGCTCGAGCGCCTCGGCCACGAGTTTGGCTCGCTCGGCCTTCGGCACGCCGCGCTGCTTCAGCGGGAAGCCGATGTTCTCCTCGACGGTGAGGTGAGGGAACAGCGCATAGTTCTGGAACACCATGCCGATGTTACGGCGGTAGGGCGGCATGGCGACCACGGATTTGCCGTCGATCTCGATGTCGCCGGCGGTCGGCATCTCGAAGCCGGCGATCATCATCAGGGTCGAGGTCTTGCCCGAGCCGCTCGGCCCCAGGAGAGTGAGGAACTCCCCCGAGCGGATATCAAGCGACACGCCGTCGACCGCATTGACGCGGTCGTACCTCTTCTCGAGGTCGGCGAGCGTTACCGATGCTCCCCGGCCGGCTCCGTTCATGCCAGCTTCGCCCATCAGCTTCAGCTCAGCAGCCACTTGTTGAATTTGGGGATGACGGCCTCGCGGTTGTCGATCCACCAATCGTAGTTGTAGTTGACGAGCTGCTTCTTGATCGCCGGGGCGCTCGGCAGCACTTCCTGTCGGGCGGCCGGAATGTACTCGTCCGACTTGGTGTTGACCGAGCCGTAGGGAATGGCGAGCGCGACGCGCGCCTGCGGGATCGCCATGGTCGAATAGGCCACGAACTTCATGGCATTGACCTTGTTCTTGGCGCCCTTGGGGATGCCCCAGGCGTCGCGCTTCAGGAGGCCCTGGTTCCAGCTGATCGCAGCCGGCACGCCGGCTGCCTGCAGGGCGGCCATCCGGCCGTTCCACACGGTGGTCATGGTGACCTCGCGGTCGGTGAGAAGCTGGATCGGCACGGCGCCGGTCTCCCACCACTTGACTACGTCCTTCTTGATTTTGTTGTAGCTGGCCAGCGCCTTGTCGACGTCGATCGGGTAGAGCTTGTCGGCCGGGACGCCCGCCGCCATCAGCGCGATTTCCATCTCCGGCCAGCCGCCGCCGCCGGTGCCGAACATGGCGCGATCGCCGGGGAACTTCTTGGTGTCCCAGAAATCCGCCCAGCCCGTGGGCACGGCGCCCTTGAAGGCATCCGTGCGATAGGCGAGCACCTGTGCCCACAGCAGCATCTCGAGACCGTACTCGAAGCGGTATTCCTTGCCGACGCCGTCGTCGACAATCGAGTAGTCGATCTTCTCGAAATAATCCCCGCGCTTCTGCAGGTTCATGATCGAGCCACGGCTGAGCTGGGCCAGGTCCCATTCGACGTTGCCGGTCTCGACCATGGCCTTGACCTTAGGCCCGTTGGCGTCCGGGAAGGGCCGCACCTTGATGCCGGAGAGCCTCTCGAAGGACTCGTAGTAGCCCTTCGTCTGGGCTTCCTGCATGCTGCCGCCATAGCCGGCGATGCGGACCTCGCCGCTGCCTTTCAGGATATCCGGGATGGAGGTCTGCTCGGGCCACGCGGCCTGGGCGAAGCTCGGCCGGATGAACGGTGCGGCGAGGCCTGCCGTAACGACGCCCAACGCGGTTCGACGACCGAATGTGAATTTGCTCATTCTGTGCCTGCCTTCCTGTTCGTTTGATCAGTACGCGAGGAGATTGTCCCTGAACTGCTTGTGCTCGTAGGCTTTGCGCACCAGGCCGCGGTCCTGCAGGGCGGGGACCAGCCCGTCCTCGATCTCGGCCAAGGTGCGGCGGTTGACGTTGGGCATGGAGAAAAGGAAGCCGTCGCCGCCGACCTCCTGCATGACCTCGCCCATGCGCGCCGCCACCGAATCGCAGGTGCCGCAGAGCTCGATCGAGAGATCGACGGCATTGAAGGTTGCCATCGTCTGGCGGAT
>JAUXST010000821.1 GCA_030679805.1 Reyranella sp.
GCGCCACCCACCAGGCATCGGCGATGCGCCCGCGTCCCTCGGAGATCATCAGGCCCCAGGTCGGCGTCGGCGGCGGGATCCCGGCGCCGAGGAAGCTCAGCGTCGCCTCGGCGATGATCACGACGCCGATGTTGAGCGTGACCAGGACCATGAAGGTGTTGAGGACGTTGGGCAGGATATGCGTCAGCATGATG
This sequence comes from Reyranella sp., assembly GCA_030679805.1. Classification (GTDB taxonomy): domain Bacteria; phylum Pseudomonadota; class Alphaproteobacteria; order Reyranellales; family Reyranellaceae; genus Reyranella. The sequence goes on from JAUXST010000821.1 coordinate 195, forward strand.
CGCGGGGCCGAGCAGCCGCGGACCCTGGCGAGCGCCACGAAATCGCGCTGCCGGAGCGACAGCACCTCGCCCCTGATGACGCGCGCGAAGCTCGCCCACAACAGCAGGGTGATGGCGATCACCAGCGTGCCCAGGCCCTGGCCCATGGTGACGGACAGCAACAGCGCGAACAGGATGGCCGGGAAGGTGAAGGCCGCATCGACCAGGCGCATCAGCACACTGTCGACCGCGCCGCCGACATAGCCCGCGACGATGCCGACAGCGAGGCCAACGCCGCCGCCCACGGTCAGCGCAAGCACCGCCACCATCAGGCTGACCCGCGCGCCGTAGATCAGGCGGCTCAGGATGTCGCGACCGAAGGCGTCGGTGCCGAGAAAGTACTTGTCGCTGCCGCCCGTCATCCAGGCTGGCGGCAGCAGCTTGTCGCGCAAGGTCTGGTCGATCGGCGAATAGGGTGCCAGCAGCGGCGCAAACAGAGCCATGACGACGATCACCGAAATGATCGCGATCGGGATCCAGGGCACGCGCGCCGTGCGCCGCACACGCGCTTTGCCGCCCATCGGCCACAGCAGGCGCCACAACGAGAAGCGCGGTGCGATCACATCAGTCGAGGGGGGACGGTCAGCAAGGGCCATGGTCAGGCGAGCCGGATGCGGGGATCGACGTAGGCATAGAGGATGTCGACAGCAAGATTGATTGCGAGGATCAGGATCGATTTCAGGATGATTACCGCCTGCAGCAGCGGAAAGTCGCGGTAGATCACCGCCTCGTAGGTGAGGCGCCCGATGCCGGGCCAGGCAAACACCGTTTCGGTCACGATGGCACCGGTGATCAGATTGCCGACGAACACGCCCCACAGGGTGAGCACCGGGATCAAGGCGTTGCGCAGGCAATGCTTCCAGATCACGACGGCCTCGCTCAGGCCCTTGATGCGCGCGAGCTTGACGAACTCGCTCTCCATCACCTCCAGCATGGCCGAGCGCGTGATGCGCATGAAGCCGGCCACGAGGAACGTTGCCAGCGTGATGACGGGCAGGACGTAGTGCGCCGGGCCGCCCATGCGTCCGGACGGCAGCCAGCCCAGCTCGACACTGAAGACGAAGATCAGCAGGATACCGAGCCAGAAGCTCGGCATGGCGATGCCCAGTACCGCGACCGTGCCCGCCGCGCGGTCGAGGAAGCTGCCGCGGTTGAGCGCCGCCACCACGCCGAGCGGGATGCCGAGCATCATGCCCAGCAGGATCGCCCAGGGAATGAGCAGGAGCGTGTTGGGCAGGCGGTCGAAGAAGGCCTCGACCGCCGGCTGCTTCATGCGGATCGACATGCCGAGATCGCCGTGCATCGCCTTGCCGACGAAGATCGCATACTGGTCGAGGACCGGACCGTCGAGGCCGAGCGTCTGGGTGAGCGCCGCGCGATCCTCGGCCGTGGCGTCCTCAGGCAACATCAGGTCGACCGGATTGCCGGTCAACCGGCCCAGGAAGAACACGATCGTCGCCACCATGAAGAGCAGGACCACGCCCTGCATCAGGCGGCGCGCGATGTAGC
>JAUXST010000830.1 GCA_030679805.1 Reyranella sp.
TGAACGATGCGACGAGCGTCCACAGGAATGGAGTAGGCCACAGGAAGGCGACGGTGGACAGCAATGCCGCCGCCAGGGCCCGCCACAGGCGGCGCTCAAGCCTCATGGTGCGATCCCCGACCCATGATGCGCATCGAAGCCAGCGATATCGCCAGCAGGACGACGACGCTCAAAAGCGTCGCGGCGGCAGCCTTGCCGATCTCGAAATTCTCGTGCGCCGACTGGAAGATGTAATAGAGTAGCAGGTTGGTGGCGTTCGACGGCCCGCCGTGCGTCAGCACGATCACATGGTCGACGCTGGTGAGCAGGTTGATCAGCGCGATCACGACCACGAAGCTGGTGGTCGGCAGCAGCGCCGGCAGGATGACGTAGCGCAGCCGCTGCCAGGCGTTGGCGCCGTCGATCAGCGCCGCCTCGATGGTGTCGCGCGGAATGTTCTGCAGGCCCGCGATGTAGAAGAGCATGTAGTAGCCGGCATTCTTCCAGACCGTGAGCCCGATCACCGACCACAGGGCCACGTCAGAATCGCCCAGCCAGTTCGGCCCGTTGATCCCGATCTTGGCGAGGTAGTAGTCGAGCAGGCCGACGCCGGGCAGGAAGATGAAGAAGAACAGCGACGCCGCGGCGACCAATGGCACCAGCGACGGGAAGAAGAACACGGTGCGCAGGACCGCCGAGAATCGGTTCGAGCGCTGGACCGCGAGGGCAAAAGCGAGCGCCAGAACCAGGGTCGGGATCAGGGTGCCCAGCGCATAGACGAGATTGTTGAGCGCCGCCTGCCGAAAGGCGGGATCCGCCAGGACCTTGGAATAGTTCCCGAGCCCGACGAAAGTCGCCGCCACCGCGCCGGTGCCGTGCGGGCGGTCGTACAGCGATTCCACGACGACACGGACGACCGGCAGGTAGGTGAAAAGACCGAGGAACAACAACGATGGTGCCAGCAGGGCATAGGGCAACAGCCGCCCGCGAAAACGGCGACGCCGCCGGGGTTGCACCTTCGCCGCCGTGCCGCTTTCGATGCCTTCGAACGTCGTGCCGGCCAAACTCATGGGCCGGTGCATAGGCAGCGCGGAATAAGCTCAGGTGACAAATGAGCTACCGTTCGATGAAGCCCATCGGGCATCGTGGGGATAGAATACCGCCATGCCGCCCATCAGCCCCCTCGTCCTCAACCTCGCTGTCGCCCTCGGCATCGGCCTGCTGATCGGCATCGACCGCGAGCGCCGCAAGGGCACCGGGCCGGGCCGCGCGCCGGCCGGCATCCGCACCTTCACCATCACTTCGCTCTGTGGCGCCGTCGCCGTCATCGTGGGCGGCGATCTGCTGCTCGCGGTCGTCACGGCGGGCGTGTTCGCCATGGCCGGCCTCGCCTACTGGCAGGCCCGCGATCAGGATCCAGGACTGACGACCGAGGCGGCGCTGGTCACGACAGCACTGTTGGGCGGGCTCGCCATTCACGAACCGGATCTGGCGGCAGGGCTGGGAGTCATCGTGGCGGGGCTGCTGACGGCACGGACCGCCATCCACGGCTTCGTCAATTCGGTCCTGACCGAGAAAGAGGTCCGCGACGGGCTGATCTTCGCCGGTGCCACGCTGGTCGTGCTGCCACTGCTGCCGGACAAGGCAATGGGCCCCTACGGCGCGCTCAACCCGCACACGATCTGGATCGTGGTCGTCCTGGTCATGGGCGTAAGCGCGCTGGGCTACATCGCGGTGCGCCTGGTGGGCGCCCGCTTCGGTCTGCCGCTGGCGGGCCTCGTCTCAGGCTTCGTCTCCAGCATCGCCACCATCGGCGCCATGGGCGCACGCGCCGCCAAGAACGGCGACCTGCTGGGAGCCGCGGTGGCGGGTGCGGTTCTCTCGACCGTCGCCACGTTCGTCCAGCTCACCCTTCTCATCGGTGCCACCGACACCGCCACCCTGCTGGCTCTGTCGGTGCCGCTCGCCTGCGGCGGCGGGGCGGCGATCCTCTATGGTGGCGTGTTCACGGCGCTGGCGCTCCGGCACAAGGTCGAGCGCCAGGACGAGCCGGGCCATGCCTTCAGCGTGCGCTCGGCGATCCTGTTCGCCGCCTTGTTGGCCGTCATCCTCGTCGCCTCGGCGGCGCTGCAGGACTGGTTCGGCAACGCAGGCATCCTCGCGGTCGCAAGCCTCGCGGGCCTCGCCGACACGCATTCCGCCGCGGTCTCGGTCGCTTCCCTGGTCGCGTCAGATAAGCTCGGCGTCGACGCCGCGATCGTTCCGATCCTGGCCGCCGTCACGACCAATACCCTGACCAAGATGGTCTTTGCCGTCACCGGCGGCGGGGCCGCCTTCGCCGTGCGGGTCATTCCGGGGCTGATCCTGGTGCTGGCCGCCGCCTGGGCGGGGGCACGATTCTTTGGCTGACCTCGTCCTTCTTCCTGGATTCATGTGCGATCAGGATCTGTGGACCGACATGGTTCCGGATCTGGAAGCGCTGGGCCCGCTCCACTACGGCAATGTCTATGAGGATGACACGCTGGAGGGCATGGCCCGGCGCGTCCTCGACGAGGCGCCCGAGCGCTTCGTGCTGATTGGCTTCTCGATGGGCGGGTTCGTGGCGCGCGTCCTCACCCTGATGACACCCGAACGCGTGAACGGCGTGGCCTTCATTGCCTCGTCGGCACGCGGCTATTCCGACGAGGAGGCGGCACAACGCAAGGCAGGCTACCGGCCGGGCGACCGGCCGCCGCGCGCCGCCGGCGCCGTCACGACGGCCATGGGCCTGCACCCGGACCGCGAAGACGATCCCGTCCTGCTCGATCGCCTGCGCGGCATGCAGCGCCGCCTCGGTCCCGAGGTACGCAAGCGCCAGGCTGCCCTTGTGCGTCGCGACGGCTACGCAGACCTCGAATGCATCGCCTGTCCTGCGCTGGTGATCGCCTGCCGCCAGGATCGTCTGCGCACCTTCGCCGAGACCGAACGCATGGCGAAGCAGCTGCCGCATGCACGCTTCGAGGTGATCGAGGACTGCGGCCACATGGCGCCGCTGGAACGGCCCCGCAAACTCGCCACCCTGCTCACCGATTGGATCAGGCGCGAGGGCCTGTAGCCCGCCGCCGCACCCGACGAGACAGCCAGACCGCGCCGCCAAACACAAGGGCGACCGCGAAGGCCGCAGCCGAAGGCAGCCAGATGTCGACGAACGACACGATGCGGGCGCGGATCGGGTTGGCCGGATCGTAGATCACCGTCACGCGTTCGCCCTGGGTGAACGCCCTGTCGCTGCCGCCACGGCCGTGAAACTCGATCTCGCGGCCGCCCTCGCGCGTCGTGAAGCGCACGACTGGAACAAAGGACACGCGCTCGACAGTGCGCTCGACCTCCCGCCCGTCGGCCCGCCGAACGGTCTCGGACCCGGAGTGTCGGCTCTCGCGGTTCTCGAGGACGACGCCTTCGGTCCGCACGCCCCCGGTGTA
>JAUXST010000833.1 GCA_030679805.1 Reyranella sp.
AGAAGACGCGCCACTGGAGTGGCGCGCCCCCAGCACGATCAGTCCGTCTCGATCGGCAGCGACTCCGTCTTCGCCCACTCGCCCATCGAGGCGTCATATAGCGTGATGTCGTCGTAGCCGAGCTGGTGCAGCAGGAACAGGTCGATGGTGGCCGAGATGCCGCCGCCGCAATAGCAGATCGTGCGCTTGTCCTTCGACACGCCCTGGGCCGCGAACTTCGCCGCCGCGTCGGCCAGCGTGGTGAAGCCCTTGGTCGCGGGATCGACCAGCGTGGCCGCTGAAACGTTGACGCTGCCGGGCACGCGGCCGGGCCGGCCGTAGCGGCTCGGCTCCAGGCCGCGATGGAACTGCGGCCCCAGCGCGTTCACGGTCACGGTGTCGCCGCGCCCGATGGCGGCCTTCACCGCCGCGGCATCGACGAACAGGCCGTCTCGCGACGCCGCCACGAAGATCGACGGCGGACAGCTGCGCGGCGCGCCTGTTTCGAGCGGCCGCCCCTCGGCCTTCCATTTGTCGAGGCCGCCGTCGAGCACGGCCGCCTCGTCGAAGCCGAGCGCGCGCAGCATCCACCAGAAGCGCGTCGCCCACATCATGGTGCCGATGCTGTAGAGCACCACGCGCGTGCCGGGCCCGACGCCGTGGCGGCCGAACGCGGCCACCAATCGTGCGCCCGACGGCATCATGAAATGCAGACGCGTGGCGGTGTCGGAGAACTCGCCCTGCAAGTCGAGGAAGTCGGCGCCGGGAATATGGCCGTCCTCGAACGTCGCGCGGCCGGGCACGGCGATATAGGGCTCGGGCGCGCCGGCGGGCGCCGGGATCAGGTAGGTCGTGCAGTCGAACACGCGCAGCGACGGATCGCCGAGCGAAGCGGCGAGCGTGGCAGTGTCGATCAGGGCACGTGGGTCGCGCATGGGGTGTCCTCCGGGTTCGATGCCAAATTCACATCGCCAAGTTTACTACGCCAAGCTCACATTGATGGCGACTTCGCGGCGTCGCGCTTGATCTTCTTGGCGAGCGACCATTTATGGACCTCGGTCGGCCCGTCGTAGATGCGAAAGGCCCTGATCTCCCGGAACACCTGCTCGACGATGGTGTCGCCGCTGACCCCGGTGCCGCCCATCACCTGGACACAACGATCGGCGATGCGAAACAGCGCTTCCGACACGGCCACCTTGGCCATCGAACTTTCCGTCGTGCCGAGCACGCCCGTGTCCAGGACATCGGCGCACCAATCGATCATCAGCTCGGCCTGCTTGAGGTCGATCAAATTATCGGCCAGCATGAAGCCCACGCCTTCATGATCGATCAGAGGCTTGCCGAACGCATGGCGCCTGACCGCATAGGCCGTGGCGATTTCGTTCGCCCGCTTCGTCGCGCCGTACCAGCGCATGCAGTGCGACAGGCGGGC
>JAUXST010000848.1 GCA_030679805.1 Reyranella sp.
GCCCGCCGCGCGAGTGTCGTGGCCTGTATCGCCATGCCCGCGAAGGCGAGACGCTCCGCACCGCGACGCCCGCGCTCGATGACCAGCCGGTAGCCGGGCAGCGTCTGACGGAGTGGGAGGCTCCGGGTACGGCACCCTTGGAGAGACGAGTGCGCGCCAGGGACGCGACGCGGCTAGCGCTTTGCCCGCAGCAATTGTCGATAGCCGCCTTCCATGGTCGCAACCGCATCTCTGACGAGGCGGATTGTCTGACCTCGAACAGACGAGGTTTTCCACGGATACTTCGAGATAGCGTCCGGACCGTTAAGCACCACGGCAATCTCGCGATAGCTCGCCCCGGCCAGATGGCCGTCCAGCGCCCGCAACATTGAGATCAGGCGTCGGCGCAAGCGCGTGGTGATCGCCCAAGCCCGCGGAAGAGGTCCAGCTGGACGACCGTCGAGATGGCGCAGGAAACGCAGCAAGCCGGCAAAGCGTAGCAGCACGCTCTCATCGAGGGGAATGAGCGCTGCGATCGGCATTTCTGAACTCAAGTCTCGGAGCCAGAGGCGATGGGCACCTCCGGCGTCGTTCAAGACGTAGTGGCAGTTGCCGCTTCGTGAGCCTGGTGACCGCGCCTCGTCGGGAAAGGCCTGCAGGCGGCGGGGGCTTGCAAATCCATCCGGTGCCGGGACCAGAATCACCGCATGAGGCATGAGTTCCAGCCGCCAGACGACGGGTGCGATGGAGGCAGCGAGCGCGGGATCACATGCGAAAGGAGAGCCCCCATCGTTCACAGGCCGCGTCTGCCCTCGGATCCCCTTCGTCGACGTCTTCGGTGATTTCGTCGTAGTCTTTTCGGTATGCCGGATTGCGCCGCAGGAACTCCCACGCGAATCCAGCACGATCGAGGTCCTTCAGGACCTCGGCATAGTTTGGCGACCTCCAATCCGGCCTCTTCCTCATACGCGACCTCCGACTAACGCGAGCTTGCACGGGTTGAGCCACCCGACCTTTCCATAGCGACCACTGGTTGTGGAAGAACCCAAACGTGAAACGCGCGACATCGCGCGTGGAGGCCCATAAACGCCTATCTGAGGGCGCGCCCTTTGATCGAACCGGTCAGTTCGGCGGCGGACGTAACAAATGCCGAAATCCTTTCTCTGTCATCCAACGCGCGCGCGCCAAATGACTGTCATGAACCAGGCGGGCGCGCTCGGGTTCACGCTCGGGATCGATGCCAAAGACGATCCGCACGGCTTCGCGCCAATCAGCGCCCTCGTCCGCAGCGTCAAGCAGGCGGAGGTAGGTCACGAAATGCCGCTCGTCATAGGGCGTGACCCGCGCGCTCACGGGTGGGCTATCGTCGAAGGGAGGTGTGGTCATGGCGGCTCGCAAGCGAGGGAAGAAGTACGCGGGAACCCGGGCCACCGCATGGTCACAGCACAGTGGATCGGTGGTGATGCACGCAGCGCATCGCGACAACCATTTCGTGCAGCCACCAAGGCCGCGGCGGCAGCAATCGAAGCCTGATGTGCATGGAAGCATAGAGACATGATCATGCCAGCAAAATGGCCGCGTATTATAGTACGTAGCGCCAGAATACGCGACCGCCTCCTATCCTGCGGATGGATATTCGCAGGGTCTTCGGAGCCAACGTCCGTCGCTATCGGTTAGCGGCGCGTCTCAGCCAAGAGGCAGTGGCTGAGCGTATGGGCGTTGACCGGGCTCATGTCAGTGCGATCGAACGCGGCCTGCAGAACGCCACCCTGCTGACCATCTTGCAGGCGGCGCAGGCGCTGAGTGTGCGACCCGCCGAACTGCTTGAGGATGACGCGCCTCACGTGAAGAGCTGATATCGCGCGAGGGATCGTTACCGCAAGGCGAAGACGCCCTTCCCTCCCTTCAACCGAAGGGCGGCTTCGTGCGGCCGCCAAACCCCTCCCAAGCGGCCGCATAGAGCCCGGTCCGGCGGAGCCGGACGCGCCCGCATGCATGCCAATCGAATCAGACGGATGATCCACTCTTCGTGTGGCCCGTAGCAACATGCGAACATGAGTGACCTGCGGACGAGACCGGTATTCTCGTCGGCATCACGGCCTTAACGCGCATGGTAGCCAAAGAAAAAGCCCCGCCCGGCGGACCGGGCGGGGCCTCGGGGGCGTCGGCTTACTCGCCGGTCTTCTTGCGGCTGCGCGACCAGATCAGGGAAGAGCCCTCGCCGTCCTCGTCGTCGAAGAGGTTGGCGAAG
>JAUXST010000849.1 GCA_030679805.1 Reyranella sp.
CGAGATCGTGGCGACGGTCTCCGCGCGCGAGGTCGGGGTCGTGAAGGCGGTGGCCGATGCCGACGGCACGCCCGTCGAAAAGCTCCAATCGGCCATCCGCGCCTTCGCCAGCCGGGCGCTGCGCGGCCGGCGCCTCGCCTACGCCCTGATCGCCGAGCCGGTCGATCCCGAAGTCGAGGCCGTGCGTCTCGACTACCGGGCGCAACTCGCGCACTGCTTCGAGCGCATCCTGCGCGAAGGCATCATGCGCGGCGCCTTTCCGCGGCTCGATCCCGCGGTGGCCGCGGCCTGCATCGTCGGCGCCTTCATGGAGGCGCTGATCGGGCCGCTGGCGCCGGCCAAGGGCACGGGGCCGCGCGCGGACCGACACCTGATCGAACAGATCGCCCAATTCTGCCTGCGCGCGAGCGTCGGTACTCCGGAGGGAAAGCCATGAGCACCCACGCCGCGGACGGCTACGCCACGCACGAGGTGATGAACCAGGCGACGCCGCTCACCGGCCACAATGCCTTCACCGGCGACAAACTCCTGATCGAGATCGCCCGGCGCGAGAGGATCGGCTGGGCGGACGGGCTTCTGACCGACTCCGGGGCGACGGTGGCGAGCGCGCGCGTGGCCAAGCTGGCGCGCGACGCCAACCGCAACCTGCCCGAACTCAAGAGCCACGACCGCTTCGGCAACCGCATCGACCAGATCGAATTCCATCCGGCGTGGCACGAGCTGATGTCGCTGGCGATCGGCCACGGCACGCACGCATTGTCATGGACCGCCAAGCAGCCCGGCGCGCATGTCGCCCGCGGCGTGCTGTCCTACCTCTGGAACCAGGGCGAGAACGGCATCTGCTGCCCGCTCGGCATGAGCTATTCCGCGATCCCGGCGCTGCGCCTGCAGCCCGAACTCGCCGCCGTCTGGGAGCCCTTCATCCTCTCGACCCGCTACGACGCCACGCCCGCGCCGATGCAGCGCAAGACCGGCGGCACCGTGGGCATGACGCTCACCGAGAAGCAGGGCGGATCCGATCTGCGCGCGACGCAGACCACCGCCCGCCCCGCCGCGGCGCGACGCGGGCCGGGCGAGGCCTACCTGATCGACGGTCACAAGTGGTTCTTCTCGGTGCCCCACAGCGACCTGTTCGTGACCCTGGCCCACACCGATCGCGGCCTCAGCTGCTTCCTATTGCCGGGATGGCTGCCCGACGGCTCGCGCAATCGCCTGCTGATCCAGCGCCTCAAGGACAAATGCGGCAACAAGTCGAACGCTTCCAGCGAGATCGAATATCGCGGCGCGCTCGGCTGGCTGGTGGGCGAGGAAGGCCAGGGCATCAAGGCAGCGCTGGCCATGACCCACCTGACGCGGCTCGACTTCGCCATCGGCTCGGCCGGGCTGATGCGGCGTGCGCTTTCCGAGGCCATCCACCACACGACCGGACGGCGGGCCTTCCAGCGCGCCCTGATCGACCAGCCGCTGATGCGGAACGTGATCGCCGACCTGGCGCTCGAGGTCGAGGCGGCGACCCTGCTCGCTTTCCGGTTGGCGCGCGCGGTCGACGACGAGCAGGCGGGCGACGCAAGGGCGGCGCTGCTGGTGCGTATCGGCACGCCGGTCGGCAAATATTCCAACTGCAAGCGTGTCGTCGGCGTCGTCCACGAGGCCCTCGAATGCCACGGCGGAAACGGCTTCATCGAGGAAGGCCCGATGGCACGGCTCTACCGCGAGGCGCCGCTCAACGGCATCTGGGAAGGCAGCGGCAACATCATCGCCCTCGACGTGCTGCGCGCCGCCGCCAAGTCGCCCGAGAGCGTACCCGCCTTCCTCGACGAGGTGCGGCTGGCCAAGGGCGGCGACCGCCGCCTCGACCGGATGATCGACGGTCTCGAAACAGAGCTGCGCGCACCGGACGAGCACGAGGCGCGGGCGCGCCGCATCGTCGAGAAGATGGCCACCGCGCTGCAGGCGAGCCTGATGATCCGCCATTCGCCCGCTGCCGTGGCCGACGCCTTCTGCGTGACGCGCCTGGGAGGTGACGGTGGCGGCGGCACCTACGGCAACCTGCCGGCCGGCCTCGACCAGCGCGCCATCGTCGAGCGCGCGCGCATGGCCCCCTCACCGGGAGCGGCCGATGCAGGACTTTAAGGACAAGGTCATCCTCGTCACCGGCGGTGCGACCGGGATCGGGCGTGCCACCGCGCTTGCCTTTGCACGCCGCGGCGCGCGGGTCGTCATCGCGGGACGCCGGCAGGCCGAGGGCGACAAGGCCGTGGCAGCACTGGCCGAAGCAGGCGGCAACGGCCGGTTCATCGCGGCAGACGTCACGAGCGCGGAGGATCTCGCGCGCCTGCACCGCACCATCGCCGGCGATTACGGCCGTCTCGACGTCGCCTTCAACAATGCCGGCTACCAGGAGCCGCGCGCACCGTTGGCAGAGCAGGACGCGGCGCTCTACGACCGCGTGTTCGACACCAATGTGCGATCGGTCTATCTCTCGCTGCAGCACCAGATTCGGATCATGGTCCGGCAAGGCGGCGGCGCCATCGTGGTCAACACCTCCGTGAGTGGCTTGCGCAATCCGAACCCCGGCCTCGCGCTCTACTCGGCCTCGAAGGCGGCTCTCGTCTCGCTCACCCGCTCCGCCGCGATGGAATATGCTGAGAAAGGCGTGCGCATCAACGCCGTGGCCCCCGGACGGGTGGTCACCGACATGATGCTGGCTTCCAAGATCATGGACATGGGCGCGGTCGCCGCTGGACTGCCGCTCAGGCGCATGGGCCGCCCCGAGGAAGTCGCCGAGGCCGTCGTCTGGCTTGCCTCGGATGCCTCCTCGTTCGTCGTCGGCCACGTGCTGTGCACCGACGGCGGCTTCATGGCGCTGTGAACAAGAGGATCTGCCATGTCGATCTATGCGGAACGCGCACGCTACGTCCCGGTCGAAAAGGGTTTCAACATCAAGCGGCCGCCGCTGGAGCCGCAGGCCTTCGCGGCGGAAATGGCCCGCGCATTCGCCGACGACGCACCGACCGGTTTTACGCCGCTCGACCTTTCCGGCGCGCTCGGCACCGACTATCCCGCCACAACGCCCTTCATGCTGGCGCGCTACGTCCGCATCCGCAAAGGCGAGCGGCTCGACTACGCCTTTGCCGCCAGCGGCGAGATGTGGGCGGTCCTGCGCGGCAGGGGGACGCTGACACGGGGCGACGAAACGATCGACTGGCGCGACAAGGACATGGTCGCGCTGCCGGGCGGCATCGCCTCCTCGTGGCAGGCCCACGAGGACTCCGTCCTGTGGGTCGCGACCGACGAACCGACCTTGGCCTTCGAAGGCGTGCGCCCGGAAGTCGCGGCACGCAGGCCGATCGAGGCGACGCACTACCGGGCAGAAGATATCGCCCGTGAGCTGCGCACGCTCTACGACCGGCCGATGGCGCCGGACACGCCGGGACGGGCGCTGTTCATGGCGACGGAGCGCACCGAAAGGCTCGGCACCTGCCTGCCGTCGATGACGCTGACCCTGAACGCGGTGCGGCCGGGCGAAGCCCAGCGGCTGCATCGCCACAACGCAGCCGCGATCGTGCTCGCCCTGCACGAAGCGCGCTGCGCCTCGACGATCGGCGGCAAGACGTTCCCCTGGACCCCGTACGTGACGCTGCTGACGCCGGCCGGCGCCGAGCACGACCATCGCAATGCCGAGACGGGCGGCACGGTGACGGACGACGACGTGGCACTCGCCCTGATCGTCCAGGACGGCGGGCTATATTACTATGGCCGGACCATGGGTTTCGCCTTCGCCTGACGGCGCGGCAGGCGGAACCCGGCCGCGCTTGCGCCGGGCCATTGCCATGCCGTAGATGGTCACAACCGCGCCGTGGAGCCTCCACATGTCCAGTCCCAGCCTGGTGATCCGCAACGGCACCATCGTCGATGGATCCGGCGGCGATCCCTATGAGGCCGACCTCGTCGCGATCGACGGCAGGATCGCGGCGATCGGCGGCAACATTCCCAAGGGCACCGAGGAAATCGACGCGCGCGGCAAGCTCGTCACGCCAGGCTTCGTCGACGTGCACACGCACTACGATGCGCAGGCGACCTGGAGCGACCGGCTGTCGCCGTCGTCGTGGAACGGCGCCACGACCGTGCTGTTCGGCAACTGCGGCGTCGGCTTCGCCCCCTGCCACGAAGATCAGCACGACATGCTGATCAACCTGATGGAGGGCGTGGAGGACATTCCCGAAGTCGTGCTGAGCGAAGGTCTGCCGTGGAACTGGCACAGCTTCCCGGATTTCCTCGATGCCATTGCCGCCCGTTCCTACGATGCCGACGTCGCCGCCCAGGTGCCGCATGCCGCCTTGCGGGTCCATGTGATGGGCCAGCGCGGGGCCGATCGCGAGCCGGCCACCGAACAGGACCACCGACGCATGGCCGAGCTGACCGCCGAAGGCCTGCGTGCCGGCGCGTTCGGCTTCTCGACGTCGCGCACGCTCAATCACCGCGCCGCCAACGGCAAACACATCCCGACCTTGCGCGCCGAGGAAGCGGAACTGACGGCGATTGCGCACGCCATGCGAGAGGTCGGCACCGGCTGGATGCAGATCGTGTCGGACTTCGAGGATCAAGACGACGAGATCGGCCTGTTCCGCCGCCTGGCGAAGGAATCCGGCCGCCCCGTCACCATCACCCTGACGCAGTCCGACGCCCGGCCCGATGGCTGGCGCGAATTGATGGCGGAGATCGACGAGGCCAATGCCGAGGGGCTGCGGATCACCGCCCAGGTCCGCTCACGCCCCACCAGCGTGCTGCTCGGGCTCGAACTCTCGCAGAACCCCTTCATGGGCCGGCCGAGCTACAAGCGCATCGCCCATTTGCCGTTCCCGGAACGCCTGGCCGCGATGCGCCAGCCCGAATTCCGCGCCCGGCTCCTGGCCGAGCCATTCGAAGGTAGCCGGCGCGCGGCAGGCCGGACCGAGCGGTGGGACCGAATGTATCCGCTCGGCGATCCGCCGGACTACGAACCGAAGGCCGAGAGCAGCATTGCCGCACGGGCGGCACGGCAAGGCTGCTCACCCGAAGAGGTGGCCTATGACCTGCTGCTCGAACGCGACGGCAAGGGACTCCTGTATCTGCCGGTCACCAACTTCGCCGGCGGCAACCTCGACGTGGTGCGGGAAATGATCGCCGCACCCAACACGCTGATCGGCCTGGGCGACGGCGGCGCCCATGTCGGGATCATGTGCGACGCAACCTCCACCAGCTACACGCTGACGCATTGGACCCGCAATCGCCAGCGGGGTTCGCTGTTCCCGGTGTCGTGGGCCATCAAGAGGCTGGCCGCCGACAACGCTGCCGCGATCGGGCTGAATGATCGCGGCTTGCTGAAGGTCGGGATGAAGGCGGATATCAACGTCCTAGATTACGACAACATGCGCCTGCGCAGCCCGGAGGTCGTCTACGACCTGCCGGCTGGCGGCAGGCGGCTGATCCAGCGGACGGACGGCTTCGATGCGACCATCGTTTCAGGCACCGTCGTCTACAGGCATGGAGAGGCAACTGGATCGTTGCCCGGCCGCCTGATGCGCGGCGCGCGCGGACCCTGACTGGGCTACAGCGCCGAGCAGATCGCCAAGCTGCCCGGCGACCAAGTGGTTTGATCGTCAAACCGCCTTGTGGCAGGCCGTCGAGGCAACAAAAAAGCCGCCCGATGAGGGCGGCTTTTTTCGAATTGGTTGCGGGGGCAGGATTTGAACCTACGACCTTCAGGTTATGAGCCTGACGAGCTACCGGGCTGCTCCACCCCGCGTCAAATCCGTGCTGAGTTTGATCGTTTTCTCTGAAGAGACTCTTCGCGCTTGGAAGACCTGGCAGCGACCTACTCTCCCGTGCCTTGAGACACAGTACCATCGGCGCTGAAAGTTTTCACGTCCGAGTTCGGAATGGGATCGGGTGTACACCCCTCGCTAGTGCCACCAGGTCGTCGAAGCGCGAAGAGGATCTGAAAGCCCGTGCTGGTCGCAGCCGGTGAAGGCTGCGGCGACCTGTGAAGGTCGTGGATCAAAGCCGGCAGCGGATGTCGACCGCTGCACGGAACGAATGAGAATCAAGCCTATCGAGCTATTAGTACCGCTAAGCTTAGTACATCACTGCACTTACACACGCGGCCTATCAACGTGGTGGTCTACCACGACTCTCAGCGAGACCTAGTTTCGAGGCGGGTTTCACGCTTAGATGCTTTCAGCGTTTATCCCTCCAGTACATAGCTACCCGGCGCTGCGACTGGCGTCACAACCGGTACACCAGAGGTACGTCCATCCCGGTCCTCTCGTACTAAGGACGGCTCCTCTCAAGTCTCGAACACCCACAGCAGATAGGGACCGAACTGTCTCACGACGTTCTGAACCCAACTCACGTACCACTTTAATCGGCGAACAGCCGAACCCTTGGGACCTGCTCCAGCCCCAGGATGTGATGAGTCGACATCGAGGTGCCAAACCGCGCCGTCGCTGTGAACGCTTGGGCGCGATCAGCCTGTTATCCCTAGCGTACCTTTTGTCCGTTGAGCGACGGCAATTCCACATTCTACCGTCGGATCATTTGGGCCTGCTTTCGCACCTGCTCGACATGTACGTCTCACAGTTAGCCTGGCTTCTAGCCATACCC
>JAUXST010000855.1 GCA_030679805.1 Reyranella sp.
GCCCGCCGCCAGCACCAGCAGGCGTTGATCGATCTGATGGAAGGGGTGGAGGACATCCCCGGCATCACTCTGTCCGAAGGCCTAAAATGGGACTGGGAAAGTTTTCCGGACTACCTCGACGCGCTCGCGCGGCTGCCGCGCACCATCGACGTCGCCGCTCAGGTCGCCCACCACCCCTTGCGCGTCTATGTCATGGGCGAGCGCGCCATCGCGCGTGAGCATGCGACGGCCGAGGATATCGAAGCCATGGCTCGACTGACGGAGGAGGCCCTGATGGCCGGCGCCGTCGGCTTCACCACCAGCCGCACCGATCAGCACAAGACGCTGGCCGGCGACCTGGTTCCCGGACGCTATGCCGAACACGAGGAGCTGATCGCCATCGGCAAGGCGATGGGCCGCGCCGGCCGCGGCACGTTCGGCATGCTCTCCGACTTCGAGGACGAGGCCGCCGAGTTCGGCTGGATGCGCCAGGTGGCGAAGGACAGCGGCCGGCCCGTCTGGTTCCTGCTCACCGACCGCAGCTACGATCCCGACCGTTGGCGCCGTCTGATGGACGGCGTCCGCGCTGCCCGCGCCGACAACCTGCCGCTCTTCGCCCAGGTCGCGGGACGCCCGGTCGGGCTGACCCTGGGCCTCGGCACCTCGCTCAATCCCTTCGCGCTGCGCGAGGCCTTTGCCGAGGCGGCCAAGCTCCCGCCGGCCGCGATGCTGGCGAAGCTGCGCACTCCCGAGATGCGCCGCCTGGTGCTGTCGCAGGAGGCCTCGCCCCGGCTGCTGGAAGTGCTGCCGCCGCTGTCGCGCCAGATCGCGACGCGCTGGGACCGCATGTACCTGCTGGGCGAGCAGCCGGACTACGAGCCGCCGCCGGAGCGCAGCATCGCCGCCATGGCGGCGCGCGATGGCGTCACGCCGGCCGAGTTCTGCTACGACTATCTGGTCGGCGGCGACGGCAGCCGGATGGTGTATTTCCCCGTCACCAACTACGTGCACGGCGACCTAGAAGTGGTGCGGGAACTGATCGAGGATCCGCACACCATCCTCGGCCTGTCAGATGGCGGCGCGCATTGCGGGGTGATCTGCGATGCCTCGCTCAACACCACGATGCTGGCCCATTGGGTGCGCGACCGCACGCGCGGGCCGCGCCTGCCGCTGGAGTTCGTCGTCAGGCAGATGACGAGCGAGACGGCGGACTTCTACGGCTTCCAGGACCGCGGCCGGCTCCAGCCGGGCAAGAAGGCCGATGTGAACGTGATCGACTTCGAAGGCCTCACGCTGCATTCGCCGAAGATGATCTTCGACCTGCCGGCCGGCGGACGTCGCCTGGTCCAGCAAGTCGACGGCTACGACATGACGATCTGCTCGGGCACGCCGATCTTCGAGCGGGGCGAGGAGACCGGCGCCCGGCCCGGCAAGCTGGTGCGGTCGACCGCCTAACTTGTCGTCCTGAGCGCAGCGAAGGACCTTACCGAACGACCAGACACAGGCGGTCGTCATCCTGTCTGATGCGAGCGTGAGATCCTTCGCTACGCTCAGGATGACAGAAAGCGATCCCGCCTTGACCGGCCCGGGCAGGTCGAGGCCGACGCCGGTCAGGTGGCCGAACGAGGCGTGAAGCCGCTCGATGACCGGCGGCGCCAAGGGCGGGCGGAGGATCGAGTCGATGTTTGCCCTGACGTGCGCCTTGTTGCCGGTTCCGAAGAGAATGACATCGGCCCCTTGCTCATGGCGCGCATAGCGATAGGCGGCATCCGTGATGCTTTCCGCGGCCCCTTCGGAAACCAGGAACCCGAGCGGATCGCCGTCGGAGAGGACCGACGCGTCGAGAAGACCTTGTTCGACCAGCTTGGCGACGACGTCGCGGCGATA
>JAUXST010000861.1 GCA_030679805.1 Reyranella sp.
GTCCGCGTGGTCGACAGCCGGACCGTCATGCTGCCGGACCGGCGCGGCAACAACCGCATCGATTCCCTGCACAACATCGTCCGCGACCCGCGCATCGCGCTCCTGTTCCTGATCCCCGGCGTGGGCAGGACGCTCCGCATCAATGGCCGCGCCGCGATCAGCATCAACGCCGATCTTTGTGCGTCGTTCACCCTGGAAGGCAAGGTGCCGCGCAGCGTCATCGTGGTCACCGCGGAAAGCGTCTACACGCAGTGCCCCAAGGCGCTCGTTCGTTCCCGCTTGTGGGACCCGAGCCTGCATCTCGACGAAAGCAGCCTGCCCAGCAGCGGCACCATCATGAAATCGCTGCAGGCCGGCTTCGACGGCGACACCTACGACCGCGACTACCCGCGGCACCTCAAGGAAACGATCTACTGAAGACGCGCGCCAGTAGAGGACAGCGCGTTTCAAGCTAGCTCAGAACGGCAATCTCCACGGAGGGTCGCAGCGTCAGGCAGACGGACAAGGCCTGGTGCAGGCCGCTGTCCAGAAAGCGCCGAGGCCGGACCCTCAGACCTCAGACCTGCCGTAATAAAGAGTGACGGCATGCCGGGCCTCGGCGAAGAAAAGCCAGCGCTCGACGAAGACACCGACCGTACCCAGGATCGCGGCGAGCAGTGCCGCTGCGATCGCCGGCCAGCCCGATGCGACGAAGGGGACGAACGACAGCATGAACGGCAGGCCGAAGCCGAGGACCATCGCGATGCGGCGCAGCTTCGCGGCATGCTTGCGGGCGATGCTGAAGCCCATCTCCTTCAGCAGATAGTTCTCGGACGTGTGCGGCGCCTCCAAGAGACGCACCGTGCCGAAGGAGCCGAGGCCGGTCGCGCTGCCGGCGGTGCTGGTGGCCGGCGCCGCGTCGATGAAGCGCCAGTAGCCGAGCTTCAGCACGGCGGCGAGCGCGATCGCGGCCGGCACCGTTGCCGCCGGCAGCGGTCGCGCGCCGAAGATCTGCAGTACCAGCACGAGCCAAAGGAGGCCGCTCATAAGACCGAGCGCCAGATAGTTCGGCACGACCCAGCGGTTGTGCCAGCGCGGCACCGGCTTCAGCGACCGGTAGATCATCGACGTGCAGAAGACGGTGGCGACGGCGCCGAGCGCCGCCAGCAGGCCCGCCGCCTTCGAGACGGTGCCGAGGAATACCCAACCGATGCCGAAGAGTCCGGCCGGCAGATAGGTCGCGACGGCGGCGACGCCCTCGCGCGACAGCCACGACGACCGCCATTGCGAGAAGGCCCGCCAGGCGCGCTGGCGTTGCCCGAGGTGGAAGAGCGAGGACACGAGGCCCGCCGTGATCGCGCCCAGCGCCAGGACCAGCGCCACCAGACCGAACAACGGATCGGCGGGCACCATACCGAACGGCGCCAGGACGCCGAGCAGAGCCAGGAGCCCGTAACCGGCGCCCGAGGCGGTGGTGAAGAAAATCACCGACAGCGAGGGATGCACGGCGTCTCCGGGAGATCGGATTGATTGTTCTTCATTGCGACAGCAGCCGGTCCAGCCATCCCAGCAGGCCGCCGGTAGTGACTGGCGCCGCGGGCGCAAGCCGGGCCGGTGCGCTGGTGCAGCCGCCGCCCTGCCGGCGCGGGCGCGGCGGCAGATATTTGTTGGTCGGCGCGTAGCCCATTTCCGCCATCAGGTCGAAGCCCTCACGTTCGGCGACCAGCTTGGAGACGGCGGAGTCCGGATCGCCGAGGTCGCCGAAATGCCGCGCCGAGGCCGGGCAGGTGGCGACGCAGGCCGGCACGCGGTCCTCGGGATCGAAGGTCTCGTTGTAGATGCGATCGATGCAGAGCGTGCACTTCTTCATGACGCCGGCGTCTTCGTCGAATTCCCTGGCGCCATAGGGACAGGCCCAAGAGCAGAGCTTGCAGCCGATGCAGAGGTCCTCGTCGACCAGGACGATGCCGTCCTCGGCGCGCTTGAAGGACGCGCCGGTCGGGCACACCGTCACGCACGCGGGCTCGGCGCAATGCAGGCACGAGCGCGGGAAATGAACAGTGCGGCCGGCCGGGCCCTCGCCCACCTCGTAGGTGTGCACGCGGTTGAACCAGACGCCGTCGGGATCGGCTCCATAAGGCGCGAGATCCGTCAGTGGTGCGGCGACGCCGCCGGTGTTCCATTCCTTGCAGTTCACGGCGCAGGCGTGACAGCCGACGCAGATATCGAGGTCGATGACCAGGCCGAGGCGCTTGCGCGAAGGCCCTGCGGGCAGGCTGGTCACTTGGCGTCTCCGCGGACGGCCACCCTGAAGCCGGCGCCGTGGCGCAGCACGTCGGGACGCTGCGGCAGATGGGGCGGCACCGGCAGGGTCGCGAATTGCGGCTCGCTCACGCCGTCTCCCGCGGCGACCTTCTCGATCCGCACGCGCAGGTCGTACCACGCGGCCTGGCCGGTCACCGGATCGGAATTGCCGTAGCGATGGCCGTCG
Organism: Reyranella sp.; assembly: GCA_030679805.1. Taxonomy (GTDB): domain Bacteria; phylum Pseudomonadota; class Alphaproteobacteria; order Reyranellales; family Reyranellaceae; genus Reyranella. The sequence goes on from JAUXST010000861.1 coordinate 2,471, forward strand.
CCGCGCTCGGGCAGCAGTTCGGAGATGACGTGATTGAGGAGGAAGCCCTGCTGGGACTCCCCGGCCTTCGGCGCGAGGTTCCAGGCGCCGGAGCGCTTGCCGATGGCGTTCCACGTCCAGACCGTGTGCGGATTGACGCCGTCCATCAGCTTGGCCTGGGCTTTTATGCGCCCATGATGGCTGGTGACCGCGACCCAGTCGCCGTCGGCGATGCCGAGCCTGGCCGCCGTGGCGCGATGGATGTGAAGGCGGTTGTCGCCGTGGATCTGGCGCAGCCAGGCGTTCTGCGAGCCCCAGGAGTGATACATCGCCATCGGCCGCTGCGTGATCGCATGCAGCGGGAAGGCGTCGCGCGCGACCTCGGCCTCCTCGAACGGCATGTACCAGAGCGGCAGCGGATCGAAGTAGGTCTTTACGCGATGGCGGTGCTCGTCAGGCGGCTGCACGTCGCCATGGCCTTCGGCGGCGAGGCGGAACTTCTGCAGCACCTCGCTGTAAAGCTGCAGGAAGATGGGCTCGGGCTTGTCGATCAGGCCCATGCCGACCGCCCAGTCGAGATAGGCGCGATTGGCATGCTTGAAGTAGCGGGCTTCCGCTGGAATCTCGTGGCGCCAGAAGCATGTGTTGGCGACGTAGGCGTCGAGCTGACCCTCGTTGACGGCGCCGACGCCCTGCTTGTCGCCGGCCGCGCCGCGCCAGCCGGCCAGCATGCCGACGCCGGGCTTGCGCTCGTGATGGACGAGATAGTCGGGATAGCCGCCGGGATAGCGCGGACTGCCGTCCTCCTTCACGAGGCCGGGCAGGCCGAGACGCGCCCCCAGGTCGATCAGCACATCCTGGAACGGGCGCACGTCGCGGTCGGCCGCGACCACGGGCTGGCGAATCGAGTCGGCAACGCCGTCGGCATCGCTGATCGGGCGGTCGAGCAGCGAGATGCAGTCCCAGCGCTCGAGATAGGTCGTGTCGGGCAGGATGAGGTCGGCGTAGGCCACCATCTCGCTGGCGTAGGCGTCGGAATAGATGATGTGCGGGATCTTGTAGTCGCCGGTCGCCGGATCCTTGTCCGTCAACATGTCGATGGTGCCCGCCGTGTTCATCGACGAGTTCCAGCTCATGTTCGCCATGAACAGGAAGAGCGTGTCGATCTTGTGCGGATCGCCTGCCCAGGCATTGCGGATGACCTGGTGCATCATGCCGTGGGCGGCCAGCGGCGCTTCCCACGAGAAGGCCTTGTCGAGCCGCCGCGGCGTGCCGTCGGCTTCGACCAGGAGATCCTGCGGCGATGTCGGGAAGCCGAGCGGCGGCCCGGGCATCGGCTTGCCGGGCTGGACGTCGGCAGCACGGCCGGTCGGCTTGATGCCGGGTGGCGTGGGCCGCGGAAACGGCGGCTTGTAGCGGAAGCTGCCCGGCGAATCGATGGCGCCCAGCAGCATCTGCAGGATGTGGATGGCGCGGCAGGTGTGAAAGCCGTTGGAATGGGCCGAGATGCCGCGCATGGCATGCATCGCGACCGGCCGGCCGATCATCCTGTCGTGGCGCCGCCCGGCCCAGTCGGTCCAGGGTTGGTCGATCACGACAGTCTGTTCGAAGGCAGCATGCGCCAGTTCGGCAGCGATCCGCCGGATGGTATCGGCGTCGATGCCTGTCTCGGCCGCGACGGCATCGGCGGCATAGCGCGGTTCCAGGCAGCGCTTGGCCACGAGATGAAAGGCCGGCACCGCCGAACGCCCGTCGGCCAGGAAGACCTTGCCGGCGAGCTGCGGCTTGGCTTCGATCTGGTGGGCGCCGGTGATTGTCTGGGTCAAGACGTCGAACACCAGAGGCTGGCCCCCGGCGTCGCGCACAAAGAGCCCGTGGTCGGCGGCGCCCTCGTCCTGGATCACGAGCCACGGCGCGTTGGTGTATCGGCAGAGGTATTCCTCGTCGATCTTGCCGGCCAGCAGCAGTTCCTGGATCAGCGCCAGGATGAACAGGCCGTCGGTACCGGGCCGTATGCCGATCCATTCGTCGGCGATCGCCGAATAGCCTGTGCGGATCGGATTGACCGACACGAACTTGGCGGCACCTCGGCTCTTGAGCTTGCCGAGACCGATCTTGATCGGATTGGAATCGTGATCCTCGGCAACGCCGAACATCAGGAAGTACCTGGTGTTCGCCCAGTCGGGCTCGCCGAACTCCCAGAACGAGCCGCCGATCGTGTAGAGCCCGGCCGCCGCCATGTTGACGGAACAAAAGCCGCCGTGGGCGGCATGGTTGGGGGTGCCGAACTGGCTCGCCCACCAGCCGGTCAGAGCCTGGCTCTGGTCGCGTCCGGTGAAGAAAGCCAGCTTGCGCGGGTCGCTGCGCCTGATGGCGCCCAGCCAATCCGCGGCCGTCGCCATCGCCTCGTCCCATTCGATCTCTTCATACTCACCGCTGCCGCGCGGCCCGACCCGGCGCAGGGGCTTGCGCAACCTGGCCGGCGAGTAGTGATTCATGATCCCGGCCGAGCCCTTGGCGCACAGCACGCCCTTGTTCACCGGATGGTCGCGATTGCCCTCGATGTAGCGAATGCGGCCGTCCTTCAGGTGGACCTTGATGCCGCAGCGGCAGGCACACATGTAGCAGGTGGTGCAGGCGATCCGATCGGCGCTGGAAACGCTGAGGTTGAGAGCCGCTGCTTGCCGGTTGTCGCTCGCTTCCCCCTCGTTCGGCATCATGTTCCTCCCGAGGAAAGATTAATCTCTGAGCCTGGTTCCAAAAAGAAAATTATTCCAGGGCGTCTCGCAGGCCGGTTGAGGCTTGCGCCCGCGATCGGCCTCTGGTTTGCTTAACAAGCTAGGCATGATCGGGAGGTGCGTATGTCGCACGCAAACCGGTATCGCGTAGACCCATCGCGTTGGCATGAAGAATGGCTGCTGTCCGTGACACAGGCGCTGGCGATGCTGACCTTCAGCATCTTCATTCGCTGGCTCGTGTTGTAGAAGGATAGCGGCGCGATCCCCGAGGATCGCGCGCGCTCATACCGACGCCCTCACATCGCGCGCATGAGTGCCGCGCCCTTGTCGAGCAGCGGCAGCACCTTGTCCTTGCCCTCGGGCGGCACACCGAACACGACGCGGTCGACGC
>JAUXST010000863.1 GCA_030679805.1 Reyranella sp.
GGAGCTGGGGCCCGAGCCTCGATCAGTGCCAGCAGGCCCTTCACGATCTCGATCGGCGCCGGCGGGCAGCCGGGCACGTGCAGGTCGACGGGTAGGATGTCGGCGAGCGGGCCGACCACGGCCGGAGACCCGGAGAAGACGCCGCAATTGGCCGCGCAGTCGCCCAGCGCCACCACCCACTTTGGTTCGGGCGTCGCGTTGTAGGTGCGCAGCAGCGCCTCGCGCATGTTCCAGGTGACGGGACCGGTCACCAGCAGGACATCGGCATGCCGAGGCGAAGCCACGAATTTGAGACCGAAGCGTTCGACATCGTAGACAGGATTGTTGAGGGCGTGGATCTCGAGTTCGCAACCGTTGCACGAGCCCGCGTCGACCTCGCGGATCGACAGCGATCGACCCAATCGCTGGCGGGCGCGTTCGCCCAGCGCCCGCGCCACTTCCTCGAGCGCATCGGTGCCCGGCACGGGCGGCGCGATCGTGGCCGTTCCCTTGAACAGCGCGCCGAACAGGAACGATCTCATCGCCGCCGTCTCGTCTGGGGTCTCATCGTCGGCCTCACAGATCGTGTCCGGAGTAGGAACAGTTGAACGACTTGTTGCAGAGCGGGAAGTCGGCGACGATGTTGCCCTCGACCGCCGCCTCGAGGAGCGGCCATTGGAACCAGCTCGCGTCGCGTACGTGGACGTGGACAAGCCGGCCGCTCGCCGCGATCCTCACATTCATGAACACATCGCCGCGGAAGGCCTCGATCAGGGCCGCGCCCTCGCCCGCAGCGGCGGCCGGGCCACCGCTCCGGAGGTCGCCCGGTGCGAGCCAGTCGAGCATCAGGCCCACGATCTTGAGGCTTTCGACGATCTCATCCATGCGCACCAGCAGACGCGCATCGACGTCGCTCGTGGTCCGCGTCTTGAGGTCGAACGGCAGTTGGTCATAAGGCGCATAGGGGAAATTCTTGCGGGCATCGAAGGCGCGGCCAGCCGCCCGGCCGACGAAGCCGCCGGCGGCGTACTGGCGCACGAGGTCGGGCGAAACGATACCCGTGGTGACCGTGCGATCCTGCAGCGACGGCATCGAATCGTAGACCCGCAGGATTTCCGCGCGGGTTTCCTCGAGGCGCCCCAGAAGGCCCCGAATCCGCCCGATACCCTCGGCCGACAGGTCGGCCGTCACCCCGCCCGGCGTGATGCGATCCATCATCAGACGATGACCGAAGCAGGCGTTGGCCACGGCCAGCACGTCCTCGCGCTGCAGAGTGCAGCGGGCATTGATCGTCAACACGCTAGCGTCGTTGCAGATCCCGCCGACATCGTTGATGTGGTGCGAAAGCCGCTCCAGCTCCGCCATGATGCCACGCAACAGCACGGCACGCGGCGGCACCGCCCAGCCCAGCGCTGCCTCGACCGCGCGGGCGAACGCCCAAGCATAGGCAACCGTGCTGTCGCCGGAGATGCGTCCGACGATCGCGGCGCCGCGTGCCACGTCGGCACCGGCGAGCAGGCCTTCGACGCCCTTGTGCACGTAGCCCAGGCGCTCCTCGAGCCGCACCACCGTCTCGCCGTTGGCGGTGAAGCGGAAATGGCCCGGTTCGATGATGCCGGCATGGACCGGTCCAACCGCGATCTGATGCAGCCCCTCGCCCTCGGCGGTCAGGAATTCGTACCGCGCCGCGCTCTCCCGACCGGGCCAGCGGCCATGGTCGAGCCAAGGCCGCGAATCGGGCAGGCCGAGCGGCTGCACGCCATGGAGGTCGCGCATCGCGCGCTCCAGGCGCATCGCCGGCACGTGATGGGCGGCAACCGAGGGATAGGCGCCAGCCTCCGTCCTGAGCGAGACGATGGCGCGCAGGTCCTCGCCGCCCAGGGCCATACGCACTTGGTCATCGTCGACCCACAGCGCGCTGAGATCGTGCGACCCTGCGGCGCAGCCTTGCGCCAGCGCCGTCCAGACGCCTGGTTCGACATCCAGCCGAACGTAGCCGTCGGGCCCGGCGGCGCGGCCCGCGATGAGTTCGGCCAGGGGGCCGATCGCGTTCATCCGAGCAGCTCCGCCGCCCGCCGGAACCAGGCGACCAGCGCCGGCGGCAGGTAGATGCCCGCCGTGAGCACCAGGAGCAGGTGCAGCACCATGGGTACCGACGAGGCGTCAACGCGATGGGCCGGCCCCACCGGCTCGCCGAAAATCGTGTCCTGGAGGCGCATCAACAGGGCGCCGAAGCCGACGAGCAGCCCGAAGGCCGGCAGCAAGGCGAGCCACGGCTCGCGCGCGAAGGTCGTGGTCAGGATCAGGAATTCGCTGGCGAACACGCCGAACGGCGGCAGACCCGAGATGGCGAAGACCGCTAGGGCGAACGCCACGGCAAGCCGCGGATGGGTGACGCTCAGCCCCTTGATGTCGGCGATGCGCTGGGAGCCTTTGGCCTGGGCGATATGACCGACGCCGAAGAAGATGCCGGACTTGGTGAGACTATGCATCGCCATATGCAACAGGCCCGCGAAATTGGCGAGCGGCCCGCCCATGCCGAAGGCGAATACCATCAGCCCCATGTGCTCGATCGACGAATAGGCGAACAGTCGCTTTATGTCGCGCCGCTGGTACAGCATGAAGGCGGCGAAGATCAGCGATACCAACCCCATCACGATCATGATCGGACCGGGATCGAGTGCCGCCGGCTGGCCCGCCACGATCATCTTGAACCGGAGCAGGGCATAGAGCGCCACGTTCAACAGGAGGCCCGAGAGCACCGCCGAAATCGGCGTCGGGCCCTCGGCATGGGCATCCGGCAGCCAGGCATGCAGCGGTGCCAGCCCGACCTTGGTGCCGTAGCCGATCAGCAGGAAGATGAAGGCGAGATCCAGGATTGCCGGGTCCATGCGGCCAGCGGCGGCCTGCAGAAGGCTCCAGGTCATCGCCGGCACGCCCTCGCCCAGCGCCGGCTGACCTGCGAGATAGATCAGGATGGTGCCGAAGAAGGCGAGCGATATGCCCACGCTCGCCAGGATGAAGTACTTCCACGCCGCCTCGATCGCCTGCGGCGTGCGATAGAGCCCAACCATCACCACCGTGATCAGAGTCGCCAGCTCCAGGCCCACCCACATCAGACCGATATTGTTGGCGACGAGAGCGAGATTCATCGAACCCATCATCGCCTGGAACATGGCATGGTAGAATCGCAGCGAGGCCGGTGTCAGCCGGCCGGTCTCGATCTCGTGACTGATGTAGGAGGCGCTGAACAGCGCGGTGGTGAAGCCGACCAGCGTATTGATGGTGATGAAGACGATGTTGAATTCGTCGACGATGGCATAGTCACCGACGCTGCGTTCGCCGAACACCAGCCACAGGCCGGCGGCGAAGGTCACGCCGGACGCCGCCACGTTGGCGATCGCACCGATCCGGTAGCCCGGTATCGCCAGGAGCACGAGGGCGGCGACGTAGGGCGCCGCCACGACGACCTGATAAGCGTGGATCATCGGCGATCCCCGCGCATGCGGTCGAGCGCCTCGATATCGATGGTGTCGAAGCGCTCGCGGATGCGAAACACGAAGACCGCGAACACGAACAGCGCAATCAGCACCGAGAAGGCAACGCTGATCTCGACCACCAGCGGCATGCCGCGGGCGCCGGTGGCGGCGAGGATCAGACCGTTCTCCATCGACATGAACCCGACGATCTGGGTCACGGCGTTGCGGCGCACGATCATCATCAGGAAGCCCATCAGGATGATGGCAAGCGCAAGCGCAAGCTCCTCGCGAGCCTGGCTCGCCGGACCCTGCGCGATCTTGACGACCAGCGCCTGCGCCAGCGCCGTGAGCGCCAGTCCGACCATCAGCGCGGCGCCGACGCCCACCACCTTCTCGACTTCGCGATGGATGCCGAGCCGCGCCACCGTCCGGTGCAGCGCCACGGGAATGACCACGCCCTTCAGACTGAAGGCGATCAGCGCGGTGATGAACAGATCCGGCCTGTTTTCCGACCAGGCCGCCCAGGCGACGGCAAGCGCCAAGGTGATCGACTGGGCCGCAAAAGCGTTCAGAACGGCGGCGATACGCTGTTGGTAGAGCAAGGCGAAGCTTGTCACCAGCATCACGCCGGCCAACAGATGGGAAATATCGTAAACTTGGCTCACTCGATCGCCCCCCGGGAAAGGAACGCCAGCAGGATGGCGAGAAAGGCGAAGACAAAGGCGATGCCGACGAAATCGGGCAGGCGGAAGACGCGCATCTTGGCAATGCTGACTTCCCACACGCCGAGCAGCGCCGCACCGCCCAGCAGCTTGGCGGTCCATACCAGCAGCCCGACCGCCCAGCCGCCGACGCCCGCGGTCGACGGCGCCATGCCGAAGGGCGCGAACAGGCAGATCAGCAGCGAGAGATAGAGCACCAGCTTGAGCATGCCGGCGGCCTCGATCAGGGCGAGGTGCCGGCCGGAATATTCGAGGACCATGGCCTCATGAACCATGGTCAACTCGAGATGCGTGACCGGATTGTCGACCGGGATGCGGGCGTTCTCAGCGAGTGCCACGATGACCAGCGCCAGCAGCGAAAGCGCCATCGAAACCCGCACCGCAAGCGGCTCGGCGATGAAGAAGTCGGCGACGCCGGCCAACCTCGTGGTGCCGGCGGCGATGGAGAGCGTCAGCACGATCAGCATCATGGCAGGCTCGGCCAAGGTGGCGATCATCATCTCGCGCGAGGAGCCGATGCCGCCGAAGCTGGTGCCGACATCCATGCCGGCCAGCGCCAGCAGAGCGCGCGCCGCGCCCAGCAGCGCGACCAGGGCCACGACATCGGCCGCCCAGTTGAACATCAGGCCCGACGCGAAGCTCGGGATGAGAGCTGCGGCCACCCAGGTCAGGGCGAAGATCAGGGAAGGTGCTGCGCGGAACAGCCAGGACGCGTTCTCGGCCACCACCGATTCCTTGCGCAGGAGCTTGGCGAGATCGCGATAGCCCTGCAGCAGGGGCGCGCCCTGCCGCCGCATCAGCCGCGCCTTGACACGGCGCACCACGCCGACGGCGAGCGGTGCGATCAGCAGCACAAAGAACATCTGGGCGCCTTGCGCCAAAAACTGCGCCACCAGGCCGCCGGTCATATCATCACCGCCGCGATCGAAAGCAGGATGACGAGGGCACCGAACATCAGCACGAGATAGCGCCGGATGGAGAGAAACTGCAGCGCATTCAGACGTTCGGAGAGCCTGAGCACGGCCCGGCCGGGCGCCGCATAGAGGGCTCGCCACACATAGTCGGTCAGGACGACCGAGAACTGCGCCGGGCGATTATCGCCGGGCGGCGGCATCACGACCGTTTCCCGCGCGGCAAAGACCACGGCGCCATACACGCGGCGCAACGGCTGGGCAAAGCTCGAGGCGGTGTACTGAGTGGCCGGCGACGGATCGGGAAAGCCGCAGTCCCACGCCGGCCCGCGACGGGTGCGACGCGCCGACAGGCGGTGGATGACCAGGAGTGTCGTGATCGAGGCGATCGCCACGAACAGCGCAATGACCGGCGCATCGTAGACGCTGCGCGCCGGGTCGAGGGCGACCAGCGACAGCGGTGTCGGACCACTGCCTGCGCTCGACAGATCGGCGCCGACCAAGACACGCAGGACCGGCGCGATAACCGCCGCGAGCACGCTGCCCAGGAGGCCACCCAAAATGCAAAGGAAGGCCAGGCCGCCCATGGCGATCTGCTGAGCCAGCGGCACGTCGTGCGCCCGGGCGGCCTCGACGCTACGCGGACGGCCGAGAAACGCCGTGCCGTAAACGCGCACGAAACACGCCGCCGCCAGTGCTGCTGCCAGCGCCAGCATGGCACCGATCGCCGGCGCGGCGAAGTGCAGCGCCGCCTGTGGCAACGTGTGTCCCGCGATGACTGCCTGAAACAGCAGCCATTCCGAAACGAAGCCATTGAGCGGCGGCAGCGCCGAGGCGGCGAGCGCCCCCACCAGGAAGAAGACGGCCGTACGCGGCATGCGGTGAATGAGACCGCCCAACCCGTCGAGATCGCGCCGCCCGGTGGCGTGGAGCACGGCGCCGGCACCGAGGAACAGCAGCGACTTGAACCATGAGTGGTTGAGCACGTGCAGCAGCGCGGCCGCCATCGCCACGGCGGCACCCTCGTGCTGGCCGTTGGCGCGAAACGCAAGCGCGAGGCCCAACGCCACGAAAATTACGCCGATGTTCTCGATCGTCGAATAGGCCAGCACACGCTTGAGATCGCGGTCGAGCACGGCGTAGAGCAGTCCCAGCACGGCCGTCACCGCACCCAGCACGATCGGCGGCAGGGCCCACCACCAGGACGGCGGTCCCAACAGATCGAAGGCGATGCGGACGAAGCCGTAGACGGCGACCTTGGTCATCACGCCGCTCATCAGCGCGGAGACATGACTAGGCGCCGCCGGATGGGCGAGCGGCAACCAGGCATGAAGGGGGATGAGGCCGCCTTTCGACCCACAGCCGACAAGTGCTGCCGCCAGCACCAGGGCAGCGACCAGCGGCTGTGGCGGATGGGCGCGGATGGTGTCGAAGCCGTAGCCGCCCGCCGGTCCCGCGAGCCCACCGAAAGCGAACAGCAGTGCCGATGTGCCGATGGCCGCCATGATCAGGTACAGATAGCTCGCCCGCCGGCTTTCCGGGTCGGTATGGCGGGCCACCACCAACGCCCAGGATGTCAGCGACATCAACTCCCAGGAGAACAGGAAGGCGTAGGCGTCATCAGCGATCAGGACGAGGTTCATCGCCGCGGCGAAGAGCGGAAACAGGGGTTCGACGCGCGGCGTCAGCTCCTTGGCCCGATCGAAGCCCATCCCATAGATACTGGCGGCCAGCACGCCACCGTTGATGACGATGCCAAAGAAAGCCGACAGAGCGTCAAGGCGCAGATGAAGGCCGATGGCCGGCAGGCCGATTGGCAGCCATGCTACCAGTTCGCCGCCGCCCAGCAGCACGTGCAGATCGACAGCTCCCAGCGCGAGGGCCGCCAGCGCACTGAGCGGATAGACGAAGGCCAACGCCGGACCACGAACCAGCGTCGCGACAGCCGCGGCGACAGCCAATGCCCCTAACGCGGCGCCTGACACGTACAGTTCCGGCACGGCTGCCTCGATACCCCATTGTAGAATTACAATATTACTAGATTTTTGTGTCCAATCTAGCGCCGTAACGTCCCAGGGTCCCCGGCCACTTGCCGCCGCCCCTTTTCACTTTCTAGCCTGACCTGCAGTTCCCATGCATAGTCCTTACCAAGGGCCGATGGCACTAGCCAAAAAACGAGGCCTCCGGAGGAAAATCGATGCAACGCAGAACCCTGGTTCGCGGCCTTGCCGCCGCGACCGTCGCCGCCCCGTTCGTCAGCACGGCCGGCGCCCAAGCACCAATCACGCTGAATGGTGCCGTTCAGTTCAATGACGACCACGCCTTCAACAAGGCGCTGCTCAAGTTCGAAGAGCTGGTGAAGAAATACTACGGCAAGCCGGTCAACTTCGTCCTGCACCGCAACTCGGCGCTCGGCCTCGAGAAGCAGTATTTCGAGTACATGGCGCAGGGCAAGGCGGTCGACTACGGCATCGTCTCGCCGGCCCATATGTCGACCTTCTCCAAGGCGGCACCCTTCATCGACGCGCCGTTCCTGTTCCGCGATCTGGCGCACTGGAACAAGGTGCTCGACGCCGACCTCCTGAAGCCGGTGGCCGACGAGATCGCGACCAAGGCCGACGTCATGCTGATCGGCTACGCCGGCGGCGGCACGCGCAACATCTTCATCAACAAGCCGATGAGCACCTTGGCCGACATCAAGGGCCTCAAGGTCCGCGTCCAGGGCGCGCCGATCTGGTCCAAGACCTTCGCCGCAGCTGGCATGTCGCCTACCGTCATCGCCTATAACGAAGTCTACAACGCCATCCAGAACAACGTGATCGCCGCCGGAGAGAACGAGGCGGCGGGCGTCGAGACGATGAAGTTCTACGAAGTGGCGCCCAACCTCGCCATGACCGAGCACGCCATCACCATCCGGCCGATCTGCTTCTCGGGCAAGACCTTCAAGACCCTGCCCAAGGATCTGCAGGACGCGATCATCAAGGCCGGCAAGGAAGCCGGCGCCTATGGCCGCCAGGTCGAGAGTTCGGAAGATACGCTGAAGCTCGAGACGATGGAGAAGGCCGGCAAGCTGAAGCGCATCGCGTTCAAGGACCGGGCGCCCATGAAGAAGATGGTCGATCCGGTGATGGAAGCCTACGCCAAGGAAATCGGCGCCGACGGGATCTTCGTCAAGATCGTGAACCTGAACTGATCCGATCCGCGCAGCGGGCACGTTACCCGCTGCGCGCTTTCCCTGGCGTTTTCCACCCGCGGTTTTCCCCTCACGGTTCCAGATGTCCCTCTCAGTTGCTCCGCCGCCCAGCCTGTGGCGCCGGTTTACGGCCGCTTATGCCCAGACCCTGACCGCCCTGCTGGCGCTGTCGGTGGCAATTCTCATCATCCCCGTCACGTTGCAGATCATCTCGCGCTACACCGCGCTGATCCCGTCCTACATCTGGACCGAGGAGATGGCGCGCTTCCTGTTCATCTGGATGATCATGATCGGCGCCATGGTCGGCGTGCGCGAAAGTGCACATTTCGAGGTCGACGTCTGGCCGACGCTCCAGCCCCGCGGCGAAGCCGCCGTGCGCATCGCGGCCCGGCTCGGCATCCTGGCGATGGCGCTGGTCTTCGTCTGGGGCGGCATCGAATTCACCCGCTTCGCCTGGTACCGAACGTCGGAGCTGGCCGAGCTGCCGCTGTGGCTGATCCACATCGCCTGGCCGGTCGCCGGCGTGACCTGGATCGTCTTCCTCGGTGAGCAGTTCGTCGACGAGACCCGAATCCTGTTCGGGAGGGCCGCACCATGACCGGCGCGGTGTTCTCCTCGGGCGAGGCGGCGGCCCTCCTGTTCGGCGTCTTCTTCGTGCTGCTGGTGCTGCGCGTACCGGTGGCCTTTTCGCTCGGCCTCGCCTGCCTGCCGCTGTTCTACCTGGAGCCTCGGCTCGGGACCATGATGCTCGCGCAGGAGACCTTCAACGCCTACAACTCCTTCATCCTGCTCGCGGTGCCGTTCTTCCTGCTGACCGCCAACCTGATGAGCGTCGGCGGCATCACCGACCGGCTGGTAACGCTCTCGCGCGCCCTGGTCGGCAGCTGGCCGGGCTCGCTCGCCCAGATCAACGTCGTGCTGTCGGTGTTCTTCGCCGGCATCTCCGGTTCGTCGACGGCCGACGCGGCCAGCCAGAGCAAGATCTTCATCGATGCCCAGACCAAGGAGGGCTACGACCTCTCCTTCTCGATCGCCATCACCGCCGTGTCGGCCGTGCTGGCAGTGGTCATCCCACCCTCGATCCTGATGATCGTCTGGGGCGGCCTGATCTCGACCTCGATCGGCGCGCTCTACCTCGCCGGCGTCGTCCCCGGCCTGCTGATTGCCGGCGCCCAGATGGCGACGGTTCACGTCTACGCCGTGCGGCGCGGTTATCCGACCTATCCGCGCTCGTCCTTCCGCCAGCTCCTGTGTGCAGTCTGGGTGTCGATCCCGGCCCTGATGACGCCCTTCATCATCGTCGGTGGCATCCTGCTGGGCTGGTTCACCGCCACCGAATCGGCCTGCGTCGCGGTGCTCTATTCGGCGGTCCTGTCGATCGTGGTCTACCGCGAGATGGGCGCACGCGGGCTCTATGATGCGCTGCTCGACACCGGGCGTCTCGCCTCCGTGGCGCTGTTCTGCATTGGCACGGCGAGCGCCTTCGGCTGGCTGCTGGCCTACTACAGGATCCCCCAGGAACTTCTGGCCAACGTCTCGACCTGGGGCATGGGCGCGATCGGCGTCGGCTTCTTCATTGCCCTCGTATTCCTGGTTGTCGGCTGCTTCCTCGACGCCATTCCGGCCATCATCATCGTCGGCACGGTGCTGGAGCCGCTCGCCAAGTCGGTCGACATGCATCCCGTCCACTTCGCGATCGTGTCGATCGTGGCGCTGGCCTTCGGGCTGGTGACGCCGCCCTACGGCCTGTGCCTGATGATCTCCTGCGCCGTCGCCGGCGTGCCGCTGCGCTATGCGCTGAAGGACACGATGATCATGCTGGTGCCGATGATCCTGGTGTTGGCGGCGATGATCGTATGGCCGGAGATCCCGCTGTTCCTGCCCCGCCTGATCGTGCCGGACCTCCTCAAGTAGCGGTCAGAACCCGCCAGCCATCGACCTCTCGCCCTGCCGCCTGCGGATGGCGTGGAAGCCCTCGACCGTGCGGCCGATGATGTCGGCCACGGGCAGGATCTCGTGGATCAGGCCCACGGTCTGGCCAGCCAGCGCCAGCGCGGGCCTCCATGTCGCCGCCAAAATAGACGTCGCGGACACGGCCGAACAGCGGGCGATCGAAGGAGCCGGCGCGATCGATCTCCCGGGCCCGCTCGGTCTTGAGCGCCCGCACGCACGGCGAGGACTTGCGGTTGAGCATCACCGTGCCGGTGTCGTCGGCGTCGACGATCGCCTGCTTGTAGTTCGCATGCACCGGACTTTCGGCGGCGCTCACGAAGCGCGTGCCCATCTGGATGCCCTCGGCGCCCAGCGCGAAGGCCGCGGCCATGCCGCGGCCATCACAGATACCTCCGGCGGCGATGATCGGCACGTCGGTGCGCTCCCGCACTCCCTGCAGCAGCACGAGGGTGGAGACATCGTCGGGGTTCTTGAAGCCGCCGCCTTCGCCGCCCTCGACGATTAGCCCGTCGACTCCCGCATCCACCGCCTTCAAGGCCGAGGAGAGATTGGGCACGACGTGATAGACGATCAGGCCCGCAGCCTTCAGCGTCGGCAGCAACTTGGTCGGCGAGCCGGCCGAAGTGGAGACGAACTTCACGCCGCTCTTTGCCACCAGATCGACAATGCGCGGCTCCTTGATGAAGAGGATCGGCAGGTTCACGCCGAACGGCTTGTCGGTGAGGTCCTTCATCTTCTCGATCTCGGCCAGGCAGGCTTCGACCTCGCCACTCGAGGTCTCGATGATGCCGAGGCCGCCGGCGTTGGACACCGCCGAGGCGAGCTGACTGCGGGCGATCCAGCCCATCGGCGCCTGCACGATCGGGTATTTCACGCCGGTATGGGCGAGCACGCGGTTCATTCGTTCTTCTCCTTGTCGACCAGCGGCAGGTCGCGCGCGCGCTCGTAGGCGGCGGTGAAGTTGAGGGGCGTGTCGGCCCGGCAGGGCAGCGCGCGCTTGGGATCCGGATTGTCGATGAAGCCGTCGCGCAGGCGGGCGGCACAGGGTTCCTGGATGACGACGCCATGGCCCTGGGCCCGGAACACGACATGGCGCGACGACGTGAGCGACTTGGCGGCATCGCGACCCCACGCCGGCGGCGTAAGCCAGTCGTAGCCACCGCTCAGCAGCAGCGCGGGGATCTCCGACGTCACCGGCTGACGCTCGGCGGCGGGTGCGGCCGGCACGCGCCACACCTGGCAGAAGGCCGGCGATTTGCTCTGCCGGGCATTTAGGCTGTAGAGGCGGTTACCCTCGATTTGCCGCCGCCGTGCTGCCCGGTCGACCGCCGCCCAGGTTTCGCGGCATTCGATGCTGTTGTAGAGGCCGTCGAACTGCTGGGCGTTCTGCTCGAGCAGGCCGCCGTCGCTGGTCTCGAGATCCTCGGCGAACAGGCGCAGCAAGCGCAGGTCGCCACGTCCAATGGCGGCAACAGCCTCGGGAATGAGCGCCGCCTCACCCTCGCGCATCATGTGCAGCAGCACCATGAGGAGCTTCGCGCCGTCGAGCTGCACCGGTTGCGTGCCGTCCTCGAGCTGCAGGGTCAGTTGCAGCGGCGTGCGTTGGGCCGCGCCGATCGCGCCTTCGACGTCGGCGCGAACCGCCGGATGGCGTTCGCGGCAGACCGCGTCGGCCGCGCAGTCGGCATAGAGCCGCTCGAAGGTACGACGCACGATCTCGGGTTCGTTCTGCTCGCCGTTCACCTGCGGCGGATAGACCCCGTCCAGCACCGCGGCGCGCACCAACCCAGGATGCCGCCGCATCACTTCGAGCCCCCAGCGCGTGCCGTAGGACACGCCGTAGAGGTTGATCCGCGACAGCGCGAAGGCGGTCGCGAGGTCGGCGACATCATCGGCCAAAGCCGGAGTCGTATACATCGTGAGGTCGATCTTGCGCCGCTCGAGCAAGGCGCGGCAGCTCGCCAGGATATCGCGCTCCTGCTGTTCGGTCACCGCTCGCCGGCGGGCCTTGGCGGGCTGCGAGGTGCGCGGATCGAAGCAGTCGAGGTTGGGCGTCGACCCGCCGGCGCCGCGCTGGCTCATGACGATGACATCGCGGCGGCGACGGATGTTGGCGGTCGCGTTCCACCAGTCGCCTTCGGCCAGGGCATCGGCGCCGGGACTGGACGCCACCAGCGGCGCGTCGCCGGGCCCACCCGAAAGATAGACGAGAGGCTCCAGGCCCGCGCCGCGCTTGGCTTTCAGGACAGCAACCTTGAGCCGGACCTCGCGGCCCTGCGGCAGCTCACGGTTCTCCGCGACGATCAGCACGAAGCATTCGACGCGGTCGCCGCGCGGCGGCTTGAAGGAGCAGCGTTCGCGCTCCAGCCGGGGCGCGGCCATGGCGTTTCCTGCCAAAGCTAACAACAATCCTGCCAGAACGTACCGGAGCAGCCGCGCCATGAAGAGGTTCTGCCACATCTCAGCTTGTGACGGCATGAAGTAATTCTATGGAACGTGACAGGTCGAACGTCTTGCTAGTGCGGGGGCGCGGCCGCAAGTTGCCGCCCATGACAACCCGTTCCTATTGGACCGCCGTTTGGTGCGGTTTCCTCGTCCTGACCATCGGTCTCGGCGTTCGCCAGAGTTTCGGCATCTTCCTCAAGCCCGTATCGGCCGAGCTGCACGTCGGCCGCGAGCTGTTCTCCTTCGGCACCGCCGTGTCGATGCTGCTGATGGGCGCCATGGCGCCCTTCTCCGGCCGGCTGGCCGACCGCTTCGGCTCGGCGCCCACCATCGCCGGCGGCGGCGCGATCTATGTACTGGGCATGATCGTGACGGCCACCATGCATTCAGGGGCCATGCTTATTCTTGGCAATATCCTGGTCGGCATCGGCCTGTCGGCCGCGACCTTCGGCCCGGTGCTGGGCGTGATCCTGCGCGTGGCCCCGCCGGCCAAGCAGGCGCTGGCGGTGGGCATCTGCTCGGCTGGCGGCTCGTTCGGCCAGTTCTTCATCGTGCCGCTGGCAGCCGTGCTGCAGAGCTATTTCGGCGACTGGCGGCCGACCATGTGGGCGCTGACGGTCCTTGCCGTCCTGATCATGGTGCTGCCGATCGGGCTCAACGACCGCAAGGAGATCGCCGCGTCCAGGAAGGGCAGCGGCGGCTCGCAAACGACCCGCGAGGCGCTGGCGGAAGCATTCGGCCTGCGCAGCTACGTGCTGCTGGTGACGGGCTATTTCGTCTGCGGCTTTCACGTCGCCTTCGTCGGCGGCCATCTGCCCGCCTACATCTCCGACAAGGGCATCGGGCTCTCGCTGTTCGGCCTCGAGCTGACGCCGGTCGAACTCGGCGGCTGGGCGATCGGCATGGTCGGCCTGTTCAACATCGCCGGCGCCATCCTGTGGAGCTCCATGGGTGGCAAGTATAAGCGCAAGAACCTGCTGACCCTGCTCTACCTGCTGCGCTCGCTGGTGTTCCTGGGTTTCATGGTCGCGCCGTTGTCGGCAGCTTCGGTGCTGATCTTTGCCGGCTCGCTCGGCTTCCTGTGGCTGGGCACCGTGCCGCTCACGACCTCGTTGGTCGGCTTCATCTTCGGGCCGGTGCATGTCACGATGCTGAACGGCATCGTCTTCTTCGGCCACCAGGTCGGCAGCTTCGTCGGCGGCTGGGGCGGCGGCCTGCTGTTCGACCTGCAGGGCAACTACGACACCATGTGGTGGATCTCGATCGCACTCGGCCTCATCTCGGCAGCCATGCATTGGCCGATCGTCGAGGAACGCCTGCCGCGGGCCGCGGCACTGCAGCCGGCATGATGACGGGCTGGCGAACGGCGCTTCTGTGGGGCGCCGTCGCCATCGTCGCCGCCGCGACCGCCTTGTCGTTCGTGCTATGGGGCCTGAACGGCCCGGCCTATCTCGTCGACCTGATCGCCGCCTACTGCCTCTAGGCTACAGCACGAACTTGCTCAGGTCGGTGTTCTTGGCGAGTTCGCTCACGTGGGCGCGCACGTAGGCGGCGTCGATCTCGACCTTGTGGCCGGGCTTGTCCGAGGCGGTGAAGCTGATCTCTTCCAGCAGCTTCTCCATCACGGTATGCAACCGCCTGGCGCCGATGTTCTCGACCGTCTCGTTGATCTCGGCCGACAGCCGCGCGAGTTCGTCGATGGCGTCGTCCTTGAAGGTGAGATCGACCTTCTCGGTCGCCAGCAGCGCCTTATACTGCTTGACCAGGCTCGCCTCCGGCTCGGTCAGGATGCGGCGGAAGTCGTCCTTGCCGAGCGAGGCCAGGCTGACGCGGATCGGCAGCCGGCCCTGCAGCTCGGGCAGCATGTCCGAGGGCTTGGCCATGTGGAAGGCACCGGAGCAGATGAACAGCACGTGGTCGGTCTTCACCGGGCCGTGCTTGGTGTTCACCGTCGTGCCCTCGATCAGCGGCAGCAGGTCGCGCTGCACGCCCTCGCGGCTCACGTCGCCGCCGCCGCGAAACTCGCTGCGCGCCGTGATCTTGTCGATCTCGTCGATGAACACGATGCCGTTCTGCTCCACCGACTCGCGGGCCTCGCGCACCACGCGCTCCTGGTCAAGGAGCTTGTCGCTCTCCTCGCGCATCAACGCCGCGTGGCTGTCGGCCACGGTCATCTTGCGCTTCTTGGTGCGCCCGCCGAAGGCCTTGCCCAGCATGTCGCCGATATTGATCATGCCGACCGAGGCGCCGGGCTGGCCCGGCACCTCGAACTGCATGGGCGCGCCCGCATCGGCGACCTCGACCTCGATCTCGCGGTCGTTCAACTCGCCGTCACGCAGCTTGTGGCGGAAGCGCAGGCGCGTCTCCTCGCTGGCGTTGGGGCCGCAGAGCGCATCGAGCACGCGGTCCTCGGCGGCCAGTTCGGCCTTGGCGCGCACGTCCTTGCGCAGGCGCTCGCGCGTCATGTCGATGGCGGCTTCCATCAGGTCGCGCGCGATCTGCTCGACGTCGCGGCCGACGTAGCCCACTTCGGTGAACTTGGTCGCCTCGACCTTGAGGAACGGCGCGTTGGCGAGCTTGGCCAGGCGGCGGGCGATCTCGGTCTTGCCGCAGCCCGTGGGCCCGATCATCAGGATGTTCTTGGGCAGCACTTCCTCGCGCAATCCTTCGGGCAGCTGCAGGCGGCGCCAGCGGTTGCGGAGCGCAATGGCCACCGCGCGCTTGGCGTCCTGCTGGCCGACGATGTGCTTGTCGAGTTCGGAAACGATCTCGCGGGGGGAAAAGTCGTTGCTCATGGGGGGTCAGAGCTTCTCGATGACGAGGTTATGGTTGGTGTAGACGCAGATGTCGGCAGCGATCTTCATCGCCTTGCGGGCGATCGCCTCGGCATCCAGGCCCTCGATGTCGATCAGCGCCCGCGCGGCGGAGAGCGCGTAGTTGCCGCCCGAACCGATGGCGATGATGCCGCCTTCCGGCTCCAGCACGTCGCCGGTGCCCGACAGCAGCAGCGACACATCCTTGTCGGCGACAGCCATCATCGCCTCCAGCCGGCGCAGATAGCGGTCGGTGCGCCAGTCCTTGGCGAGTTCGATGGCGGCGCGCAGGAGCTGGCCGGGATGGCGTTCAAGTTTCGCTTCCAACCTCTCAAAGAGGGTGAAGGCGTCGGCCGTGGCGCCGGCGAAGCCGGCGACGATCTGGCCGTTGCCGATGCGGCGGACCTTCTTGGCGTTGCCCTTGACGATGGTCTGGCCCATCGAGACCTGGCCGTCGCCGGCCATCACTACCTCGTTGCCCTTGCGGACCGAGAGAATGGTCGTGGCGTGCCAGCCGGGGCTGGCTGAACTGTCGGATTGTGGGGACATGCGCCCCTAAATAGGCATTCAGGGCGACAAATCAATCACTCCTTGCCGTCAGGCGGCATGCACGTCGTGCGCGCGGTCGTATTCGACATAGCCGTCCTCGACCGCCGGAACGATGTCCAGCACCTGGAAATAGGGCTGCGAAAAGAAGGCCGTGTCGCGCAAACCATCGATCAGGAACGTATAGGCCTGCAGGTCAGCGGTCTCGAACACCGCGACGTCGGTACAGCGTCCGGAAAACGCCTCGGCATCGTAGAAGCGCATGGTCACCGCCGGGTAACGCGCGAAGACGGGCCTCACATGTTCGGCGAGAAAGCGCTGGCGCTCGACACGGCCGAGCCTCAGCCAGTCGGGAGCACTCTGCAGCAGCATGAAGAAAGTGTAGCGGCGGGACATCGGCGCCTCCGTGTTGACGATGTGCCCATGATGCGAGTAATTACTCGTATTGCCTACTCGCGTTGCCCGCGCCCGGCTTCGGCCGCGCAAAGCCCCCAGCCAGCCGCGTTCGGCGCGGATGGTCGATGCCGTCGTCGAGGCGGCGGCTCGCATTCTCGAGACGCGCGGGCTGGGTGGCTTCAACACCAACGCGGTGGCCGAGCGGGCGGGCATCAGCGTCGGCTCGCTCTACCAGTACTTTCCCAGCAAGGAGGCGGTGGTGGCCGCGCTGAGCGTGCGCGAACGCGCCCTTCTCGCCGCCGAAGTCGCGGCCGCCGCCCAGTCGGCGGCGAGCCTCTCGCTGGAAGACGCCCTGCACCGGTTGGCAGGTGCCGCCATCCGCCGCCAGCTCGCGCGCCCCGCCCTGGCGCGAATCCTCGACTTCGAGGAGCAGCGGCTGGCGCTGGAGGAGTCCGACCGGGCGACGACCCGCGACATCGCAGGCCACGTCGTGGCGCTGCTGCGCGCCCATGGCGCCGTGCTCACGGTCGCCGACCTCGAGAAGGCGGCGTTCGACGTGATCGCCATCGCCCGCGCCCTGATCGACGCGGCGGCCGGCCGCGGGGCGGTCGAGCCCACAGCCCTGGAGGGCCGCATCGTCCGTGCCGCGCTGGGCTATCTCACTGGGCTATCTCATGGGGCGTGCTAACGTCGTCTCATGAGCGACCAGGATCCCATCATCATCGTCGGCGCCGGCATTGCCGGCACCGCAGCCGCCCGCGCCCTGCAGCGCGCCGGCCATAGCGTCACCCTCCTCGACAGCGCCGAGCCCGGCCGGGCGACTTCCTTCGGCAACGCGGGGTTTCTCTCCCTCGACAGCCTGATCCCGCTGGCGCGGCCGGCGACGCTGAAGAAAGTCCCGCAGATGCTGATGGACCGCGACGGTCCGCTCACCCTGCACCCGCCCAGCCTGCCCTGGCTGCTGCCTTGGATGGCGCGCTTCGCTCTCGCGGCGCTGAGCACGGCAGAGGTGCGCAAGGGAATGGACGCCCTAAAAGTCCTGATGGTCGAAGCCGACGTGGCCTGGAAGGCGGAGATCCAGGCGTCGGGTCTGGGCGAGCTCTTCCAAACCCGCGGCGCCCTCTACGTCTACGAAAGCGAGGCCGCCTTCCTCGGCACCGACGAGATGCGCGGCCTGCAGATGAACAAGGGCACCGAGTTCGAGACCGTGAGCGGCGATCGCGCGCGCGAACTGGCGCCCGGCCTCAGCCCGCACATCGTGCGCGGCATCCACTATCCCAACGGCACACACACCATCAATCCCTACCGCGTGGTCGAGACGCTGGCCGAGCGCTTCGCCGCCGACGGCGGCACGATCCTGCGCGGCCGCGTGCGCGGTTTCGGCCGCGACGGCAATCGCGTGACATCGGTGCAGATCACGGACCAGTCGCTGCCCGCCAAGGCCGTGGTCATCGCCGCCGGCCGCGCCTCGGGCGAGCTGACGCGCCTCTTGGGCTTCAACGCGCCGCTGGTGGCGGAGCGCGGCTATCACGTCATGGTGGCGCCCGACAACGTGCGCTTCGACCTGCCCGTCAGCCCACCTGAGCGCGGCCTGTTCTTCACGCCGATGCAGGAAGGGCTGCGCATCGCCGGCACCGTCGAGCTCGCCGCCCCGCACCAGCCGCCGTCGTGGCACCGCGCCGACCTGCTGCTGAAGCACCTCAAGGCGATCTTCCCCGGCGTCGGCGGCGCCGAGCAGAGCCGCTGGATCGGCGAGCGGCCGACGCTGCCCGACTACCGGCCGGCCATCGGCCGCGCACCGCGCCTGGCCAATGTCTATTGCAGCTATGGCCACCAGCATCTCGGCCTGACGCTCGCCACGGCGAGCGGCCGGCTGATCGCCCGCCAGATGGAGGGCGAGACCCTGGCGAGCGCGCTGGCCGGCGCCGACCCGGGCCGCTTTGGCTAGGCTTTGCCGACGCCCTGGTGTCGGGAAAATCGTGTCGGAAAATTCAAGGCTTTGATCGAGAAGGCTTTTCGCCGGCCGTTTTCCGACACCTGCGTGTCGAAGAATGCTGGTCGAGAGGACCGGCCCTCAGGTGGCAGGCCGAAGCAGAGCGAGGAACCTCGCCGCCGCTTCGCGCACCCTGATCCAACCGGGATGGTCGATCACTTCCTGCCACGGCAGTTCGGGACCACCGATCTTGTCGAAGCGCTCCATGCTATCGATGAACGCCTTTCCAGCCGCTTTCTGCGCCTCGTCGAGACCGAGCTCAGGGCGCGCGTACTCGCCGAGGAAGGCATCGCTGAATACATGGTTGTAGATTTCGGTCGGGGTGGAAATATACCTGCTCTTCCCGGACCAGGCATCCTGCAAGAAATTTCGATCGGCGATCGAACCGAGAATTTCGTAGGCATCGTTCAGCCAGATTTTCTTGTCGAGTGCCATGTCTCACCTCCAGAAGAGGTATACGTCGTAGGGAATGTGCGCGTCGGGTTCGTTGCGGGGATTCGAACCCCCGACACGTTGGCCATTTCGATCCTGCAGCGCTCCCCAATTTCGATCGATCACATACGGTCGCTGTTGATGGGGATATTCGCACACAAGTGTGCCCGGCACCGGATTTCTCCGCACATCAGCGGGCACCGCGACTAGATCCCCATCGGCCAGCCGATGGTCCAGATCATGATGAGGAAGGCGAGCGTGGCGAGAAAGATCGTGGCGGCGAATATCAGCGGGACACCGATCAGAACGGTGACGCCGAGGCCTTTGACAAATTTTCGCACCGACATCGCACTCGCCTATAGGTTGAGTCCTGAAGGGCCCATCGCCGGATTCGGTGTTAGCACATACCACCCCTCCCGGGAACGCTTCTGGGCTTCCGGATTGACGGCGGCCCTGATGCGGTCGGTCGATTCGGCGAACGCCATGCCTGCGCCTTCTTCATTCCCCCGAGCATGAAGCCACGACGAATTGTTGCCGATGCCGAAGGTTCGCAGGATGACCTTGTCGCCCTCGACGACGATACGACGTTGGACCAAGCCGTCGTGGAGGTGATGATCAGGTTCTGTGACGTTGATGATCGAGTGAGTGCCTTCCTCGACATGGGTCAAGACATGGCCCCCTGGAATGCGCGCAAAACTTGCCGGTGACCGTTCGCCGTCTCTTACGGGACTCGTCCGTTTCGGCCCTCCAGGTATTGCGTGAGTTTTCAACGCCTCGTAGGCACGCTCGACTGAGCAGCCCTCCTGACCCAGCGTGCATAGTACGGCTGGCGGCAACTCGTACTCGTGATAGTGCTCATAGAGCTTCGAGTACGCCCCGTTCCTGATCAGCTCCTTCAAGCGTGGCGAGTCGGCAACCAGCGGCCGGTCGAAGACACCCGTCAGATCGAGCTGACGGTAAGACCACGCGTGCTCAGGGCTGCCCGGGGCCGGTTCGACGACGGGCGCAACCCCACGGCCACGGCGTGCCACTTCGTCATCGACAATATTGTCGATGTCCTTCCCATTCGGGGCACGACCCTCAATGACCTCGAAGCCGCTGAGCCGGTCGCGCGCATCGGCGCGGACCTTCACCCCGGCGGGGCCCTCGGCGTCGATACCCAGGGCCTTGAGGGCCCGATCGACCCCGCGCCGCATCCGATCATAGCGTGCGAGGTCCGGGTCGACCCGCCCCCCGGCAATCGCCTTCTGCACGGTGGCGAAGCGGGCGTGATCCTCGTCGTCGAGCGACAGGCGGTGGCGGTCGAGATCGACGGCGGCGAAGGTTTTGGGCGCGTAAACCATCTGCCGGTCGAGGCGTTCGAAGAGGTCGCCGTCGGTCTTGAGGCGGCCTTGCACGGCCAAGGTCTCAAGGCCGCGCCACTGGTCGGGTGCCAGCCAGTCGCGAAGCTCGGGCGGCAATGTGACCAAGGATGCGTTGGGGTTTTTCTCGAGCCAGTCGAGGGCGGCGACGCCGGCCTCCGACTGTTGCTTGTTCCACTGCCGCTCGGCGTGACGCTGGGCGAAGGCAGCGATCTGGCCGATGCGGGCGCGCACTTCGTCGCTCGCATCCTCGGGCGTGAGTTCGGCGGCACGTTCCGCGAAGACCTCGGCACCGGGCGGTCCCGCCGGCTCGATCGGGATGCCTGCCATGTCGCGGTCGACGTCGCGGTAGACCGCGGCCTCGCGGGCCTGCACGAAGCGGCGGTCGATTGCGGCCTGACGCTCGGGATCGATGACCACGCGGGCGTGGTCGTAGAGAGCCGATGCGCCGTCGAGATCGTCTTGATTGATCGCCGTCTCGACGGCACCGGCATAGAGGTCGGAGAGTCCGCCACGCACCTTCGCGTCAATGTCGGCCGGATCCCAGCCGCGGCGCTCGCCCTGGTAACGCAGCTCCTCGACCGCGGTCCGGCCGAGTCGACGCAGATACGCCGGGTCCTGCCAGGCCGCCGCCGCGTCCTGGTTCAGGCCGGCGATGCGATCGGCGACACTGGCATCGTCCACCTCCACCGTGGCGCGTTGCGCCAACCGGCCCAGCGTGCCGGCCGCCCAGTCGAGCCGGGTGTCGATCAGCGGTTCAAGGATGCTGCGCTGGCGCGGGCCGATGGCCTGGGCCAGCGTGCGCTCCTTCAGCTCGCCCAGCGCCGGCATCGCACCGGCGATGGCATGTAGCGCCGCCTCGCCGTTCTGCGCCGCGATCCCGGTCTTGGGATCGTGCAAGAGGCCGCGCACGTGGCCCGAAAACTCGTTGTCGAGCTGGCGCGCGAACATCTCGTCGACGCGGAT
>JAUXST010000864.1 GCA_030679805.1 Reyranella sp.
GCCCGCCCGCCCGGCAGAACGACCCGCCGCGCCCGCGGAAGCTCCCGCTGCGGGACCTGCTGCACCTGTCGTCCAGGCGCCGGTACGTGCGGCATCGGGGCCACCGCGCGCGCCGGGCGAAAAGCCGGTGGCATCGCCCGCGGTGCGGCAGCGTGCGCGCGACGCCGGGGTCGATCTTCGCCAGGTGCGCGGCACCGGGCCGGCCGGGCGCATCGGACATGACGACCTCGACGCCTTTCTGCGCGGCGGGCCGACACCGGGAAGCTCCGCCGGCCGGGTGGCCAATACCGGGATCGAGACCGTCAAGATCATCGGCCTGCGCCGGCGCATCGCCGAGAAGATGGCGGAGTCGAAACGCCGGGTCGCGCATTTCGCCTACGTCGAGGAAGTCGACGTCACCGCGCTCGAGGAGCTGCGCGCAACCCTCAATGCCGAGAAGCGCCACAACCGGTCGCGGCTCACGCTGATGCCGTTCCTGATGCAGGCGCTGGTGAAGGCGATCGCCGACTTTCCGGAGGTGAACGCGCTCTATGACGACGAGGCCGGGACGCTCGAACGCCACGGCGGCGTCCATATCGGAATTGCGACGCAGACACCGTCGGGCCTGATGGTGCCGGTGGTGCGCCATTGCGAGGCGCGCGGACTGTGGGACTGCGCGGCGGAAGTGCTGCGTCTCGCCGCGGCGGCGCGCGATGGCACGGCGACCCGCGCCGAACTCGGCGGATCGACCATCACCATCACCAGCCTGGGCGCGCTGGGCGGCATCGCGAGTACGCCGGTGATCAACCGGCCGGAGGTGGCGATCGTCGGCGTCAACAAACAGGTCGTGCGTCCGGTCTGGCAGGGTGCGCAGTTCGTGCCCCGCACCATGATGAATCTGTCGTCCTCGTTCGATCACCGCGTCATCGACGGCTACGTGGCGGCGCGCTTCATCCAGAGTCTGAAGGCCCTGCTCGAAGCACCGGCGACGATTTTCATAGAGGAATGAGATGGCCGATATTTCCGCCAAGGTACTGGTCGTGGGCGGAGGGCCCGGGGGCTACGTCGCGGCGATACGTGGCGGCCAGCTCGGCCTCGACGTCGTTCTGGTCGAGCAGGGCGGCCCTGAGGGTGGACTGGGCGGCACCTGTCTCAACGTCGGCTGCATTCCGTCGAAGGCCCTCATTCATGCCGCCGATGCTTTCGAGCGCGCGGTCGAGCAGGCGAAGTCGGCGCCCTTCGGGGTGCGCGTCGAGCGACCGACTCTCGACTTCGTGCGCACGATCGAGTGGAAGGACAGCATCGTCGGCCGCCTCACCGGTGGCGTCGCCACCCTGCTGAAGCGACACAAGGTCAAGATCCTGCAGGGGCATGCCGAAATGCTCGACGGCAAGACCTGCCGGGTCGAGACCGACACCGGCCCGCAGACGGTAAGGGCCGAGCATGTCGTGCTGGCGACCGGTTCGGAGTCTACGGCGGTGCCGGCGTTGCCTTTCGGCGACCGCGTCTTCTCCTCGACCGGGGCCTTGTCGCTGTCGGCGGTTCCCGAACGCCTGGTCGTGGTTGGCGCCGGCTATATCGGGCTGGAACTCGGAACCGCCTTCGCCAAGCTCGGCGCCAAGGTCTCGGTGGTCGAGGTGGCGGACCGCATCCTGCCGGCGTACGACGCCGAACTCGTCCAGCCAGTGGCCCGCCGCCTGCGGAAGCTCGGGGTCGAGGTCCTGACCGGTGCACGCGCCATCGGGCTTTCAGAGGCGGGTGATGCCTTGAGGATCGAGCAGGCGGGTGCCGCGGCGCGCGACATCGCGGTCGACAGGATCCTGGTCGCCGTGGGACGACGCGCCCGTGTCGCGGGCCTCGGCCTCGAACGGCTCGACCTCACCATGGCGGGCGCCTTCGTGCAGATCGACGAGCGCTGCGCGACGTCGATGCGCAATGTCTGGGCAGTCGGCGACCTTACCGGCGAGCCGATGCTGGCGCATCGCGCCATGGCACAGGGCGCGATGGTCGCCGAAGTGATCGCCGGCCACCGTCGCGCATTCGATCGAACCGTTGTTCCCGCGGTGTGCTTCACCGATCCGGAGATTGTCACGGTGGGCCTCTCGCCCGATGAGGCAAGGCGGGGCGGCCAGGAAGTGCACATCGGCACTTTCCCGTTTCGGGCGAACGGCCGGGCGCTGACTCTTGGGGCAGAGGACGGCTTCGTCCGCGTGACGGCGCGGACCGACAATCATCTGATACTCGGTATCGCCGCCGTGGGTGCCGGCGTCTCCGAACTGGCGGGCGAATTTGGCCTTGCGCTCGAAATGGGCGCGCGGCTCGAAGACATAAACGGCACCATCCACGCCCATCCGACTCTGGGTGAGGCTCTGCACGAAGCCAGCCTGCGGGCGCTCGGAGAAGCGTTGCATGTCTAGGAGCGAAGCGGCGGCGGCCGGGCCCGGCTGACACGTAAGGTATGCAGGATCAGAGTTGCAGGTTCAGCAGGAAATAGGCTATATTTTCTGTAAGCTGGCGCTTGGATCGTGCCGGCCTTTTCCGAACAGAGAATAACGACCCGGGACAGGTACTTGGCGATTTCTGGACAAGTGAACAGTCCGGCAAAAGTGACAGACTCGTGTTCACTTTGCGCGCGCCTCGGCCTCGACTTGAGGCGGATTTACGCGCCGTTCGGCTCGCCCGAGCCCTGCGGTGGCATGCCCATGGCGTGGTAGCCGGCATCGACGTAGTGGACGGTGCCGGTGACGCCCGAGCTCAAGTCTGAAAGATAGTAGAGCGCGGCGCCGCCCACGTCGGTGAGCTCGATGTTGCGGCGGAGCGGCGAGGCCTCGCGCGAGACGCGATAGACATAGCGGGCGCTGCCGATCACGGCGCCGGCGAGGGTCCGCATCGGGCCGGCCGAGATGGCGTTCACGCGCACGCCCTGCGGGCCGAGGTCGGCCGCGAGATAGCGCACGCTGGCTTCGAGAGCGGCCTTGGCGATGCCCATGACGTTGTAAGACGGCATTACCCGGACCGCGCCTTCATAGGTGAGGGTGATCAGGCTGCCACCCTCGGTCATCAGCGGCAGGGCCCGGCGGGCGATGTCGGTGAACGAGAAGCAGGAGATGGTGAGGCTGCGCTGGAAGTTGGCCTTGCTCGTGTCGACGTAGCGGCCCTTCAGCTCCTCCTTGTCGGAGAAGGCGATCGCATGGACCACGAAATCGAGCCGGCCCCAGTCCTTCTTCAGGCGGGCGAACAACCGGTCGAGGCTTTCCTCGTTCTCGACATCGGCCTCCTCGACGATCGTGGCGCCGATCTTCTCGACCATCGGCAGAACGCGCTTGCCGAAAGCGCCGCCCTGGTAGGTGAAGGCCAGTTCCGCGCCGGCCTGGTGCAGCGCCTGGGCGATGCCCCAGGCGATCGAGCGCTCGTTGGCCACGCCCATGATCAGGCCGCGCTTGCCGGCCATCAGCTTGGGCACGACCGGGAGGGCCACCGCCCTGGAAACGGCGTGGTCGGACGCCGCGACCGCGGGCGAACCGCCGTCGGGGGCCGCGGCGAGGGGGCGACGATCGTCGGGCATCTGTCCCTCTCAGTGATCGTAGCGCGAGAACACCAGGCAGGCGTTCGTGCCACCGAAGCCAAAGCTGTTCGACATGACGGTCTCGAGCCCGGCCTTGTCGATTCGCTCGCGGGCGATCGGGTAATCGCCGACGCCGGGATCGATGTTCTCGATATTGGCCGAGGCGGCGATGAAGTCTTCCTTCAGCATCAGCAGCGAATAGATCGCCTCGTGCGCGCCCGTGGCGCCCTGGCTGTGGCCGGTGAGCGACTTGGTCGAGCTGACGACCGGTAGTTTGTTGTCTCCGAACGCGGCCCGGATGGCATCGAGTTCGGTCAGATCGCCGACCGGCGTCGAAGTGCCGTGGGTGTTGACGTAGTCGACCGGCCGGTTGCGCCGCGCCGCGCCCGGAAATCCGTCCAGGGCGAGCTTCATGCAGCGGATCGCGCCTTCGCCGGACGGCGCCACCATGTCGGCGCCGTCTGACGTGGCGCCATAGCCGATCACCTCGGCGTAGATCTTGGCGCCGCGCGCCTTGGCGACTTCCAGGTCTTCCAGGACGACGATGCCGCCGCCGCCGGAGATCACGAAGCCGTCGCGGTCGCGGTCGTAGGCCCGGCTCGCCCGCGTCGGCGTGTCGTTGTACTTCGACGACAGGGCGCCCATGGCATCGAACAGGACGGATAGCGTCCAGTCGAGTTCCTCGCCGCCGCCCGCGAACATGCGGTCGGCCTTGCCGAGCTGGATGCACTCGACGGCATTGCCGATGCAATGCGCCGAGGTCGAGCATGCCGAGCTGATCGAATAGCTGAGGCCCTTGATCTTGTAGGCGGTCGCGAGATTGGCCGACACCGTGCTCGACATGGCCTTGGGCACCATGAAGGGCCCGACTTTCTTGGGGCCCTTCTCCTTGGTGATGAGGGCCGCCTGCACGATCGCGCCGGTGGTCGGGCCGCCCGAGCCCGCGACCACGCCGGTCCGCGGGTTGGAAATCTCGGCCTCGCTCAACCCGGCGTCGGCGATGGCTTCCTTCATGGCGAGCCAGGCGTAGGCCGCGCCATCGCCCATGAAGCGGCGCAGACGCCGGTCGACCAGCGCCTCGACGTCGATCTTGAGGGTGCCGGCCACTTGGCTGCGGAAACCGAGGTCGCGGTATTGCGGCACGAGTTCGATGCCGGATTTGCCTTCCTTCAGCGACGCCGTGACCTCGGCGGCATTGTTGCCGATCGAGGAGACGATGCCGAGGCCGGTGACGACGACGCGCTTCATGTCAGCCCACAGCTGCGGCGGGCGCCGCATCCTGGAACAGGCCGACCTTCAGACCGCTTACCTCATAGACTTGCTTGTCATCGGCATGAACGATGCCATCCGCAATGCCCAAGACCAGCTTACGTAGCATCACGCGCTTGAGATGAACGTGATAGGTGAGCTTCCGTACGGTCGGCACGATCATGCCTGTGAATTTGACCTCACCCACGCCGAGTGCTCTCCCGCGGCCTGGTGCTTTCATCCAGCCCAGGAAGAATCCCAGCGCCTGCCACAGAGCATCGAGGGGCAAGCACCCAGGCATGACCGGATCCCCCTTGAAGTGGCAGGCGAAAAACCAGAGATCAGGCTTGATATCAAATTCAGCTATGATCTCACCCTTGCCGTACCGGCCGCCCGTATCGTTGATCGTCACGATGCGGTCGAGCATCAGCATGGGCGGCAACGGCAGTTGCGCGTTCCCGGGCCCGAACAGGTGACCCTTGGCGCATTCGATCAGATCCTCGAAGGTATAGCTGTGCTTCTTCTCGCTCACCGTTCACCGTCCCATAGCCGCCCGATAGAAGGATCGGGGCCAGAATAGGGATGCCCGGGGTTGAGCGCAAACCAGCACCCCCGTCGGAGCCCCCGGCCATAACCGGCCCTTTCAATATCCCCCGGCACTGATTACATATGGGTTCGACCATGCCCGGAACCAGCCTCGATTTTACTGCCCGCCTCCGAGCGGCCGGCCTGCGCCCGACGCGGCAGCGGGTGGCGCTGGCGCGCCTGCTGTTCGAAGGCGGCCATCGCCATGTGACGGCGGAAAGCCTTCATGTTGAGGTCAAGTCGGCGCAGATGCCGGTCTCGCTGGCCACGGTCTACAACGCGCTCAATCAGTTCCGCGATGCAGGGTTGCTGCGCGAAGTGGTCGTTGCCCCCGGCCGGTCCTATTTCGACACCAACACCGGCCATCATCACCACTTCTTCGTCGAGCCGGATGGCGCGCTGCACGATTTTCCCTCCGACAAGGTGACGATCGCGGGCCTGCCCGCGCCGCCCAAAGGCACGCGCCTGTCGCGCGTCGATGTCATCGTGCGGGTGCGCCGCTAGTTCCCTTTGCTGCGAATCGATTGCAGTATTTAGAACTGTTCTAAACTCCTTGACGGTGCGCCAAACCCGCCCTAAATCCTGATCGTGGATCGGCGGATGGGCCGATCGAAGCGGGAGCAGAACCATGGCAAACCTCAAGGGATCCAAGACCGAAGACAATTTGAAGGCCGCCTTCGCGGGTGAGAGCCAGGCCAACCGCCGGTATCTCTACTTCGCCCAGAAGGCCGACGTCGAAGGCTACAACGATGTCGCTGCCGTCTTCCGTTCGACGGCCGAAGGCGAAACCGGACATGCGCACGGCCACCTCGAGTTCCTCGAGGCGGTGGGCGACCCGGCCACCGGGTTGCCGATCGGCGCCACGACGTCGAACCTGAAGGCGGCGATCGCGGGTGAGACGCACGAGTACACCGACATGTACCCGGGCATGGCGCGCACCGCGCGCGAGGAAGGCATGGCGGAGATCGCTGACTGGTTCGAGACGCTGGCCAAGGCGGAGAAGAGCCACGCCGGCCGCTTCCAGAAAGCGCTCGACACGATGGCCTGAGCCCTTCGGGCTCGAGTGAAGGGGACCCGCACGGGTCCCCTTTTTCTTCCTACCTATGCGGCTCGCAACCAGGCGAATTCATCATGCGCGAAGGCAGCCTCGAAGCTCCGGTCCGTCACGTCCTCGACTGGCAGAATCCCTGGTTCTGGGACGAGGCTGCGCTCGAAAAGGAAATGGAGCGCACCTTCGACATCTGTCACGGCTGCCGGCGCTGCTTCAATCTCTGCGACTCCTTCCCGCGGCTGTTCGACCTGATCGACAACGGCCCGACCGGCGAACTCGACGGCGTGAAGAAGGAAGACTACGCAGCTGTCGAGGAAGCCTGCACGCTCTGCGACATGTGCTTCATGACCAAGTGCCCGTACGTGCCGCCGCACGAGTGGGCGCTGGACTTCCCCCACCTCATGCTGCGCCATCGCGCGGTGCAGGCGCGCAAGAACGGCGTCGATTTCATCGATCGCCAGCTCGCCGACACCGACAGGACCGGCCGGCTCGGCAGCTTCGTCGCCGGCCCCGCCAATTGGGCCACCGACGAACACAACACGCTGACGCGCCCGGCGATGGAGCGGATCGCCGGAATCCATCATGGCGCCCGCCTGCCGCGCTATGCCGGCGAGACCTTCGAGCTGCGGGCGGCGCGCGAAGGTGCGGTGCCGAACGAGGCGGCACCGGCCTTCGGCAAGCGCAAGGCCGTGCTCTACGCGACCTGCTTCGTGAATTTCAACAACACCGGCATCGGCGCTGCCGCTCGCGCGGTCCTGGCCAAGAACGGCGTCGAGACCGAGGTCGTCCATCCCGCCTGCTGCGGCATGCCGAAGCTCGAACTTGGCGATCTCGAAGGCACGGCTGCAGCGGCAAAGACTGTTTCGGCGGCGCTGCTGCCGTGGATCGACAAGGGCTACGACGTGATCGCGCTCACGCCGTCCTGCGCCCTGATGCTGAAATTCGAATGGCCGCTGATGCTGCCCAAGGATCCCGCCGTCGAGCGCCTGTCGCAGGCGACGTTCGATCTGTCCGAGTACGTGGTCGACATCGCCAAGAAGCATGGGTTGGCGCCCGGCCTGGCGCCCCTCGAAGGTGGCGTCAGCATACATCTCGCCTGCCATGCGCGGGCCCAGAACATGGGCGCGAAGGCGGCCGAGATGTTGCGGCTGGTGCCTGAGACCCGGGTCGCCGTCATCGAGCGCTGCAGCGGTCATGGCGGTATCTGGGGCGCACGCAAGGAGAACTTCGAGACG
Source organism: Reyranella sp. (assembly GCA_030679805.1). GTDB lineage: Bacteria > Pseudomonadota > Alphaproteobacteria > Reyranellales > Reyranellaceae > Reyranella. Next base: position 7,664 of record JAUXST010000864.1, read on the forward strand.
GCGGTGAAGGTCGGCAAGCCCGCCGCCCAGGCGGCGCTGAAGAACGATACCAGCTTCGTTGCCTCCGAGTGTCCGCTCGCCGCCGAGCATCTGATGCAGGTGATGGAGATGACCGCCGGCGAGGAGAAGCCCAAGCCCTCGCGCGGCCACCATCCGATCGAGCTGCTGGCACGTGCCTATGGGCTGACTGGGGACGACCAATGACCACACCTCGCAAGATCGAGTCGGGCGCCATTCTGCCGTCGGCAGAATATGTGAAGGTGCGCGGCGAGCGCCGCCGCCTGATGGCGGAACTCAAGAAGAACCGCCGACTCGAAGTCGGGCCGTTCGCGACGTTCTATTTCGAGTCGTACGACACGATGCTGCACCAGGTGCACGAAATGCTCTTCATCGAGAAGGGTGGCGCGGCACAGATCCCCGACGAGCTCGCGGCCTACAATCCGCTGATCCCCCAGGGCGCCGAACTGGTCGCCACGGTCATGTTCGAGATCGACGATCCGCTGCGCCGTGCCCGGGTGCTGGGGTCGCTGGGCGGCGTCGAGGACCACGCCTTCATTCGCGTGGGCGCCGAAAGCGTCCGGGGCGTGCCGGAAGGCGACCAGGAGCGCTCGCGCGAGGACGGCAAGGCGTCGGCGGTGCAGTTCGTGCGCTTTGCCTTCACGCCCGCGCAGATTTCCGCCTTTCGCAGCGGCGCAGGCGACGTGGTGGTCGGCTTCGACCATCCGAACTATGGGCACATGGCGGTGATGCCGACCGCGGTGCGCCAGACGCTGGCGCGCGATTTCGCCTGATCGACTTCGCCTGATCTCTAGCGGAGGGCGAGGAAGTTGATGGGCAGGATCAGGATCAATGGGTCCCCGGGCATGTCCGCCGGCACCGGCGGAAACGGCGCCGACCTGCGTATCGTCTCGAGTTCGGCGGCATCGATGGCCGGCCAGCCGCTCGAGGTATCGATGCTGACGTCGATCAGCCGGCCGTCGCGGGCGAGCGTCACGCGCGTGACCACCCGGCCCTGCTGATTGGCGTCGACCAAGCCGCGCGGATAGCGGCGATATTTCGAGGTCAGCCGCGCGACCTGATCCAGGTAGGCGTTGCGCGCCCGGCTCTTGCCGAGCAGCCAGTCGGCGGAGTTCGACGGCGGCGCTTGCACACTGGCCGGCGCATTCGCGGGCGGTGGCGCCAGCGCGGGCTGGGGCGGACGGGGTGGTGGCGGCGGCTGCGCTGCTTGCGGCGACTGCGGCCAAGGCGGCAGCGGCACGCGTATGGTGGGGACGTCGGGCGCGATGGGCGGCGGCAGTTCTTGCGGCGGGGCAAGCGCCTCTTCGGGGCTCGGCGATGGTGGCGGCGGCACGGGTTAGGGCGGCTGAGGCGGGGCCCCCGCTTCGGGCCGGGGTGGTTGCGGTTGAGGTGGTTCAGGTTGGGGCGGTTCGGGTGCAGTCATTGCCTGTTGCGGCTCTTCGCGGGGCCGCTCCGCCGGTGTCGGGTCGGGCGTGGCGGCGGCGGTCGGATCCGCGGGCTTGTCGGCCGCCGGCGGGTCCGGGCTGGCCGGCGGCACCCTGCTGTGGACCGTGACCATGATCGCATCCTCGGGCGGCTCGGTCGGCCGGAACGGCGACATCCACCACACGGCCGCGATCGCCAGCCCATGCAGCGCGAACGCCAGCCCGATCGCCGCCGGCGACATCCGGCCCGATTTCGACCGGCTCGATTTCGAATGGAGGGCGCTCATGGTCTGGGCCACAGCGCTAGCTTCTACGGCGCGCGGCGGGCGGCGGCTAGTCTACGGCCTGCAGCGGGCGGCTAGTGTCGTTTCACTGAGATTATGACTCCGTCACGGGGTAGGCACGCCGCAGTTTCGCGCGCGCCTTCTCGGTGGTGAAGAGCCATTCGATCTTGGCGCCTTGGTCGTTTCGCGACTGCTCCCAGGCGG
>JAUXST010000866.1 GCA_030679805.1 Reyranella sp.
GCGAGCCCTTGGGGCTGCTGCGGTGCCGGCTGGGCGCCCCGCGGCTGGGCGGGCGCCGGACGCGGCGGAGCAGCCGGCTGCTGGGTCTGGATGAACGCCCGGACCTTCTCGCTCTCGTGGTCCTGGGCCTTCTTGAACTCTTCCTCGCTGATGAAGCGGTCCTTGTTGAGGTCCATTTCCAGGAACTGCTTGAGGGCGTAGCCGGTCAGTTCGACGCGGTCGATCTGGCCATCCTTGTTGATGTCGATCTCCGCGAACTTGCGCAGGGCGAGCTGCTTGCGCAGGTCGAAGGGCAGCAGGTTCTTGGCCTGCGGTCCGTCGGCGGGGCCGGCCAGCACGAGGTATTCCTGGTGGTTGATCTTGTTGTCGCCGTTCTTGTCGAGCTGGTCGGCATTGCGCAGCTGCATGTCGATCAGTTCGTTGAGGGTCATCATGCCCTGGCGCTTGCGGGCCTCGAGCTGCTGGCGTTCGTTGGCCTCGCGCTGCAGCGACCGCTGCACGATCAGGCGCACCTCGGGTTCGGTGATCTTGTTGTCGCGGTCGGTGTCGTACTGGTTGAATTCGGCGTGGACCAGGGCTTCCGCCTCGGCGCGCTCGACGAAGCCGTCGCGGTTGGTGTCGAGGTTCTGGAACTCGGCGCGGGCCCGGTTGCGAAGTTCTTCGATCGGCGGCTTGTTGGGCGCGTCGGGCGACAGCGGCGGCTCGACGACCTTGAGGAATTCATCGACCGTGAGCTTGCCGTCCTTGTTGACGTCGAGCTGATCGAACGACTTCATGCGGTACTTCAGGAAATCCGCGCGCGTCACTTCGCCCTTCTTGTTGACGTCGATCTCGGCGAACCAGGAGGGCAGCGGAATGGGGGGCGGCGTACCGGTGGCCGCCTGCTGCCCGGCCGGGGGCGCGCCCGCCGGCGGGGTGATGCGGGGGCTGCCCTGGGCGGCGCCCGCGGGCGGCGTCGCCTGCGCGGGTGGCGTGACCTGTGCGGGCGGACGGTTGGCCGGCCAGCCCTGTGTCGGCGGGGTCTGCGCCGGCGGAGTTTGCGCTGGTGGAGTCTGGGCTGACGCTGGCAGTGCCACGGCGGCGGCGAGGAGGATTGGAACGAGAAGACGATTCATCGGCGGTAGACCCGCGTTGGGAGGGGTGATTCGTATCGGTCGCCATGGGCCATCTGTCAACGTCCGCGCGGCCTTCATAGTGTGCGCGATAAACGTGCCCAAAGCATGGCGCGATTCCATTTGAGTTGCGTCTTAGGGTCGTTTACGCCATCGTTGCTGAAATCGCCGGCTCCATAGAAGGGCCGCAAGTGTTTGGGAGGCAAGGGTAATTTCGCAGGATCGCCGCTTTGGTCGCGGCGATCCACGAAACTAGCAGGAACATGGCAGGACAGTTTTCATCCAGCGGGTCGCCGTTGCTCAGCGTACGCGACGTTTCGGTCCGCTTCGGCGGCATCGTCGCCCTCGATGGCGTAACGTTCGACGTCGTGGCGGGCCAGGTGGCCGGCCTCATCGGTCCCAACGGCGCCGGCAAGACGACCCTCTTCAATTGCCTTAGCCGTCTCTACACGCCCAATGGCGGCGACATCCTGTTCGAGGGCCAGTCGATCCTCAAGCGCCCGCGCCACGACATCCCGCACATTGGCATTGGGCGAACCTTCCAGAACGTAGCGCTGTTCGATAAGATGTCGGTTCTCGACAACATCAAGGTCGGCTGCCACAGCCGCAGCTCGACCAGCTTCCTCGATAACGCGCTCCGTTTGCCCAAGGTCCACGGCGAGGAGGTGCGCATCACCCGCCGGGCCCACGAGCTGATTGCGTTCATGGACCTCGTGCCGTTTACGGGGGCGACGGCGGGCGGCCTGCCGTTCCCCATCCGCAAGCGTGTCGAACTGGCGCGCGCGCTTGCCTCCAGCCCCAAGCTGCTGCTGCTCGACGAGCCTGCGGCCGGACTGAACCATGAGGAGATCGAGGTCCTGAAAGGCCAGATCAAACGGGTGCGCGATACGCAGAACGTCACCGTGCTGCTGGTCGAGCATCACATGAGCCTCGTGATGTCGGTGTCCGACAAGGTCGTCGCCATCGATTTCGGCAAGAAGATCGCCGATGGCACGCCGGCGGAAGTGCAGCGCGATCCCGAAGTGATCCGCGCCTATCTGGGGACCGCGTAATGGCCGCGTTGCTGGAAGTGAAGGGGCTGAAGGCATTCTACGGCCAGACACAGTCGCTGTACGACGTCGGCTTCGAGATCCCCGATGGCGGCATCACCACCCTGCTGGGCGCCAACGGCGCCGGCAAGACGACGACGCTGCGCGCCATCTGCAACATGGTGCGGACGGATGGCACGATCCGCTTCGCCGGCAAGGACATCGCGGGTCAAGCGACCGAGGAGATCGTGCGGCTGCGCATCGCCCACGTGCCGGAGGGCCGCGGCACCTTCACGACGCTCACCGTCGACGAGAACCTGCGTATTGCCGCCTACACGCGACGCGACAAGGCCGCCGTCCACGCCGATCTCGAGCGGGTATTCGGCTATTTCCCGCGGCTCAAGGAACGCATCCAGCAGCAGGCCGGCACGCTGTCGGGCGGCGAACAGCAGATGCTGGCGATCGCCCGCGCGCTGATGCTGAAGCCGCGCCTGATGCTGCGCGACGAGCCGTCGTTCGGCCTGGCGCCGCTGATCGTGCAGGAGATCTTCCGCATCCTGCGGCGCATCAACGAGGACGACAAAGTGAGCATCCTGCTGGTCGAGCAGAATGCCGCCCTCGCCCTCGATCTCGCCACCCATGCCTATGTCCTCGAGACCGGCCGGGTGGTCATGTCGGGCCCCTCGTCGGTCGTGAAGAACGACGAGAACGTCCGCAAGTCGTACCTCGGCTATTGAGACGGAGAAAATGGAACAGTTCCTCCAGCAGATCGCCTCGGGTCTCGCCAACGGTGCCATCTATGCCTGCGTCGCCCTTGCGCTGGTCATGATCTATGTCTCGACGGACCACATCAATTTCGCCCAGGGCGAGATGGCGATGTTCAGCACCTACATAAGCTGGCAGCTCATGACCTGGGGCGTCAGCTTCTGGTTCGCCTTCGTCCTGGCGGTGGTGTTCTCCTTCGTGCTGGGGGTGGTCATCGAGCGGGCGATCCTGAGACCGCTGCACAACGCCCCGGTGTTGTCGATCGTCGTGGTGTTCATCGGCCTGTTGGCGATCTGCAACTCGGTAGCGGGCGCGATTTGGAGCTACCTGATCAAGGAGTTCCCGTCGCCGTTCCCCAAGAGCAGCTTCGGCATTGCCGGCGTCATCGGGCCGCACCAGCTCGGCGTCGTCATCGTGACCCTGGTGGTCCTCGGGCTACTGTTTGCGTTCTTCCGCTATACGCCGCTCGGGCTCGCCATGCGGGCCGCCGCCCAGAATCCGCAGATGGCCCGTCTCGTCGGCGTGCGCGTCGACTGGATGCTGGCGCTGGGCTGGGGCCTTGCCGCCGCCGTCGGCGCGGTCGCCGGCATCATGGTCGCCCACATCGTCTATCTCGATCCCAACATGATGGGCGGCATCCTTCTCTATGCTTTCGCCAGCGCCCTGGTCGGCGGCATCGGCAATCCCGGCGGCGCGGTAGTGGGCGGCTTCATCGTGGGCGTGCTCGAAAACATGGTGGCCTATGCCGGCAACCAGATCGAGAAGGCGACCGGGATCTACATCATCGGCAACGGCGAGAAGCTCACCGTGGCGCTGATCATCGTCATTACCGTGCTGACCGTTAAGCCCGCCGGTCTGTTCGGCCGCGTCGTCGTGAAGAGGGTCTGATATGCCGGCGTTTCCGAAGAAACTGCTCTGGGTTCTGCTGGCGCTGGCATTCCTCGTGCCGTTGCTGCATCCGTTATTCCCCGACGTCGTTTCCGATTACCGGCTGTTCCTCGTCAGCACCATGATCATCGCCGCCATCGCGGTGCTGGGACTGAACCTGCTCACCGGCTTCAACGGCCAGATATCGCTGGGCCACGGCGCGTTTTACGCAGTCGGCGCCTATACGGCGGCCGTGCTGATGGATCATCTGAACATGCCGTACTGGGCGACACTGCCGTGCGCGGCGGTCGTCTGTTTCATCGTCGGCTATCTGTTCGGCCTGCCGGCTCTCAGGCTGGAAGGCCACTATCTGGCACTCGCCACCTTTGCGCTGGCGCTCGCGGTGCCGCAGATCCTGAAATACAAATGGCTCGAAGGCCTGACCGGCGGCGTGCAGGGCATCGTTCTCTCCAAGCCCGAAGTGCCGTTCGGCCTGCCGCTCAGCGAAGACCAGTGGCTGTACTACTACTGCCTGATCGTCATGGTGGTGCTGTACTGGGCCGCAGCGAACATGCTCGACAGCCGCAGCGGCCGCGCGATGATGGCGATCCGCGACCAGTATATGGCAGCCGACACGATGGGCATCGACACCGCGCTCTACAAGACGGTCACTTTCGGCATCAGCGCCGCCTATACCGGCATCGCCGGCGCCCTGTCGGCGTCGGCCATCGCCTTCGTGGCGCCGGACAGCTTCAACATCTTCCTGTCGATCAAGTTCCTGATCGGGCTGGTCGTGGGCGGCGTCGGCTCGCTGGCGGGTTCAGTCGTCGGCGGCATCTTCTACGTCCTGGTCGACAATTCGGCCCAGGCGCTGTCGATGTTCGTGAAGAACGACCTCGGGCTGCAGTTCGACCTGTCAGCTTACACCGTCTTCGGTATCCTGCTGATCGTGCTGATGTACTTGATGCCGATGGGTATCGTCGGTGGCGTCTATCTCGCCGTGCGCCGGTTGCGCGCCCTACGGGGATGATGCGGTCCGGATCGTAGTGCGGAAGGCCGCCGTTCGGCGGCCTTTTTTTCGGCCGGCATCCGCAGGAAAATTCAAAACTGTCATAATTAACGGGAGGACTATCAAGTGGGTACGAGTAGGCGTGGTTTTGTGGGTGGCGCGTCCGCGTTGGCGTTGCTTTCCGGTTCAACGGCTGCGTTCGCGCAGAAGAAATATTCCGACGGTGCGACCGACACCGAAATCAAGGTCGGCCATACTGGCCCATACAGTGGCCCGGCCTCGTCCTACGGCGCAATCGGCAAGTGCATCGAGGCCTACTGGAAGAGCGTCAATGCTGCCGGCGGCATCAACGGCCGCAAGGTCAATTTCATCACCCTCGACGACGGCTACAATCCGGCCAAGATCGTCGAACTTGTGCGCCAGTTGGTCGAACAGGATAAGGTCCTGTGCACTTTCAATACGCTCGGCACGCCGACCAACACGGCGATCCACAAGTACATGAACCAGAAGAAGGTGCCGATGCTCTACGTCGCCACCGGCGCGTCGAAGTGGGGTAAGCCCAAGGAATTCCCTTGGACGATGGGTTACCAGCCCGACTACCATACCGAGGGCGCGATCTACGCCAAGCACATCCTGGCGAACGTCAAGGATCCCAAGATCGCCGTGCTGATGCAGAACGACGACTATGGCAAGGATTACTTCGGCGGCTTCAAGGAAGGCCTCGGCAAGGACGCCGACAAGATCGTCAAGAACGTGACCTTCGAGGTCACCGACCCGACGGTCGATTCGCAGATCATCCAGCTCAAGGATTCGGGCGCCAACGTCTTCTTCAACATTTCTACCCCAAAGGCTGCCGCGCAGGCCATCCGCAAGGCGGCTGACCTCAACTGGAAGCCGGCGCAGTACCTCAACAACGTGTCCGCCTCGGTGGGCTCGGTGATGAAGCCGGCCGGCCTCGACAACAGCCAGGGCATCATCACGGCGCAGTACCTCAAGGACCCCACCGACAAACAGTGGGAGAACACCGATGACTTCAAGGCGTGGGTCGCCTGGATGGACAAGTGGATGCCGGGTGCGAACAAGGCCGACGCCAACTACATCTACGGCTTCTCGGTCGCCACGCTGATGCATGAGACATTGAAGAAGTGCGGCAACGAGCTGACGCGCGAAAACGTCATGAAGCAGGCGGCGAACTTCCAGAAGTTCAAGCTGCCGCTGCTGCTGCCGGGCATCACCATTAACACCAGCCCGACCGACTATTACCCGATCCAGTCGGTCCAGCTCGCCCGCTTCAAGGGTGAGAGCTGGGATTTGTTCGGCGACGTCATGTCGGCCGAAGGATCCTGACGCCAGGGCAAGCCCCGACAATGCCAACAAGGCCGCCGGCGACCCCGGCGGCCTTTTCTTTGGGCAATTTTGTGCGCCGCAACATTGGCGACTTGTATATCGCCTGACGAGTTTTTCGCTTTTCAGCAGACGAATTTCAGGCAACGCTCATTCCGCATAACAATAAACTCAAGGAGGCAACGTTGAAGACAAACAGGCGCACTTTTCTCGGCGGCGTTTCGACGGCCGCAGTGTTGTCGGCATCAGGCGTGGCGTTTGCACAGAAGAAATACGACGACGGTGCGACCGACAAGGAAATCAAGATCGGCAATACCAACCCGTACAGCGGTCCGGCGTCGTCCTATGGTGTGATCGGCAAGTGCATCGAGGCTTACTGGAAGAGCGTCAACGACCGCGGCGGCATCAACGGCCGCAAGGTCAACTTCGTCACCCGCGACGACGGCTACTCGCCGCCCAAGACCGTCGAACTGGTCCGTCAGCTGGTCGAGCAGGAAAAAGTGCTCTGCATGTTCCAGACGCTGGGCACGCCGACCAACACGGCGATCCACAAGTACATGAACCAGAAGAAGGTGCCGCAGCTCTTTGTCGCGACTGGTGCCTCGAAGTGGGGCAAGCCCAAGGAGTTCCCGTGGACGATGGGCTTCCAGCCCGACTACCACACCGAAGCCGTCATCTATGCCAAGCACATCCTGGCCAACGTCAAGGATGCCAAGATCGGCGTGCTGATGCAGAACGACGATTACGGCAAGGACTACTGGGAAGGCTTCAAGGACGGTCTCGGCAAGGATGCCGGAAAGGTCGTCAAGCACGTGACCTACGAGACGACCGACCCGACGGTCGATTCCCAAATCATCCAGCTCAAGGATTCGGGCGCCAACGTCTTCTTCAACATCTCGATCCCCAAGTTTGCCGCGCAGGCGATCCGCAAAGCGGCCGATCTGGGGTGGAAGCCTGTGCACTATCTGAACAACGTCTCGTCTTCGGTCGCTTCGACGTTGAAGCCGGCCGGCCTCGAGAACAGCCAGGGAATCCTTACAGCTTTGTATCTCATGGATCCCACCGACAAGCAGTGGAACGACAACGCCGACATGAAGACCTGGAGCGCCTGGATGGACAAGTGGATGCCCAGTGCCAACAAGAGCGATGGCAGCTACATCTACGCTTATGCGGTGTCGTACCTGATGGAACAGACCCTGAAGAAGTGCGGCGACAACCTGACGCACGAGAACCTCATGCGCCAAGCTGCCAACCACCAGAAGCTGCGCGTGCCGCTCCTGCTGCCGGGCATCACCGTCAACACAAGCCCGACCGACTTCTATCCGGTGCAGTCCGTCCAGCTCGCCAACTTCAAGGGCGAGACGTGGAACCTGTTCGGCAACATCATGTCGGCCGAAAGCGCCTGATCTCGGGCGCTGGCGATTGCAAACTGGAAAGGCCGCCGGGTTCCGGCGGCCTTTTTCGTTGGCGCAATCAACGCGTGCTGCGGGCGGAGTCCCCGGGCTTGCGCTGCAGGGCCTGGCGGCATTCGGCGGTGTCGATGCGTCCGTCCTTGTCGAGGTCGCAGCGCGCGAAGTTGCGCTCCGCCACCGCCATGAACTCGATCGGGGTGACAACGCCGTCCTTGTCGGCGTCGAGGCGCTGGAAATAGGCCGACTGGCGGCCTGCCTGGCGGTCACTGGGCAGCACGCTGTTGCCGACCGCGGGCGTGCGCGCGAATAGTTCGTCCTGGGTGAGCTTGCCGTCGCCGTTGGCGTCGAGGCGTTTGAAGCGGGCCTCCTGGCCCGCCGTCCATTCGGCCCGGTCGACGATGCCGTCCTTGTTGGTGTCGTAACGCATGACGCCAGTAGGCTCACGGGCCGGCTCGCGCGCCGGCCTGGCGGCGGGCGTGGCCGGTGTCTGGTCACCGGGGGCGGCGAGGGTGGGGGCAGCCAGGAACAGGAGGGCGGTCGCGAGCGGGAACAACTTCGACATCGGACATATCCTTATAGTTGTGTCAGGAGATGGTGATACACGCGCCATTTCCCTTACCCGGCCGTCTAAGCACCGATATAGTCTGCGCCGCGACCGAAATATGGCCGTGTTGAGGTTTTGTTCTCACTGCCCCCGAAGGTATCCACCCGAAGGTATTCATATGGCTTACGACTACGACCTCTTTGTCATCGGCGCCGGCTCGGGCGGCGTGCGTGCCTCGCGGATTGCCGCGACCCATGGCGCCCGCGTCGGCATCTGCGAGGATTACCGCGTCGGCGGCACTTGCGTGATCCGCGGCTGCGTGCCCAAGAAGCTGCTCGTCTACGGCTCCAAGTTCACCCACGAGTTCGAGGACGCGCCGGCCTATGGCTGGACGGTGCCGACGCCGAGCCTTTCCTGGCCGACCCTGCGCGACAACGTGAACAAGGAAGTCGACCGCCTGAATGCGGTCTACCTGCGTCTGCTCGATGGCGCCGGCGTGAAGCTGCATATGGGCCGCGGCCGGCTGATGGACCGTCATACGATCCAGATCAGTGGGGGGCAGGCGGGCGAGCAGACGATCACCGCCGACAAGATCCTGATTGCGACCGGCGGCCATCCGGTGATCCCGTCGATTCCGGGCTGCGAACTCGCGATCACCTCCAACGAGGCGTTCCATCTGCCGGCGTTGCCCAAGCGCATCGCCATTGTCGGTGCGGGCTACATCGCCGTCGAATTCGCCGGCATCTTCAACGGCCTCGGCGTTCACGTCGATCTGGTGCTGCGCCGCGACCGCGTGCTGCGCGGCTTCGACGAGGAATGCCGGACCGCCGTCCATGATTCGCTGAAGGAAAGCGGTATCAAGATGCGCACCGAGACTGAGATCGGCCGCATCGTGAAGAAGGGCGAGAACGGTCCGTACGAGATCCATACGCCGCTGGGTGGCATGTTCGAAACCGATCTGGTGATGTACGCGACCGGCCGCGCGCCCAATACCAAGGGCATCGGGCTCGAGAAGGTGGGCGTCCAGTTCGACAAGGCGGGCGCCGTCGCGGTCGACGAATGGTCGAAGACGACGGCCGGGAACATCTGGGCGGTGGGCGACGTCACCGACCGCATCAACCTGACGCCTGTCGCGATCCTGGAAGGCCACTGCTTCGCCGATACCGAATTCGGCAACAAGCCGCGCAAGCCCGACCATCGCGGCGTGCCGTCGGCGGTGTTCTGCCAGCCCGAGATGGCCAATGTCGGCCTCACGGAAGAGGAGGCGCGGCGGACCCTGGGCGATCTCAGGATCTTCACGGCGGCCTTCCGGCCGATGAAATACACCCTGTCCGGCCGCCACCAGCGCACCTTCATGAAGCTGATCGTCGAAGCGGCGACCGACAGGGTCGTGGGCGCCCACATGGTGGGTGACGATGCCGCCGAGTTGATCCAGGGCCTCGCCGTGGCGATCAAGGCCGGCGCCACCAAGGCCCACTTCGATGCCACCGTGGGCATTCACCCCACCGCCGGTGAGGAATTCGTCACCATGCGGACGGCCCGCGCCGATACGACCCCCACCCGGGCGGCGGCCGAGTAGCGAAAGCAGCGCCGGCCGGCATTTCCGGCCATCTGGCAATTCATCCACAGCCCGTATAGGTTCACCCACCCCGGCGGCTGGATGGTCCAAAATGGCCGGTCCGGGGAGCAGGAGACAAGACGATGACCGCGATCCAGGGCTCGACCCGGGCAGGCGCCCGGACGGCCGCGAAGGCGCAATCCCGCAGTTCGAGCGCCGCCGACTGGTCGCTGACCAGCTGGCGCGGCAAGCCGGCGCAGCAGATGCCGGTCTATGCCGATGCCGCCGCACTCGCCAACGCCGAGGCGCGGCTGCGCCGCTATCCGCCGCTGGTCTTCGCGGGCGAAGCGCGCAAGCTCAAGACGGCGCTGGCCAAGGTGGCGGCGGGCGATGCCTTCCTGCTGCAGGGCGGCGACTGCGCCGAGAGCTTCGTCGACTTCAGCGCCAACAACATCCGCGACACCTTTCGCGTGCTGCTGCAGATGGCCGTTGTGCTGACCTACGGCGCCGGCATGCCGGTGGTGAAGCTCGGCCGCATGGCCGGCCAGTTCGCCAAGCCGCGGTCCTCCAATGTCGAGAAGATCGGCGACGTCGAGCTGCCGTCCTACCGCGGCGACAACGTCAACGGCTTCGAGTTCACCGCCGCGGCACGCCTGCCCGATCCCGAGCGCATGGTGCAGGCCTATAACCAGTCGGCGGCGACGCTGAACCTGCTGCGCGCCTTTGCCCAGGGCGGCTACGCCGACCTGCACGAGGTCAACCGCTGGAACCTCGACTTCGTGCGCAACTCGCCGGCGTCGGAGCGCTACCACGACCTCGCCGCGCGTCTCGACGAGACGCTGAACTTCATGGCCGCCTGCGGCCTCAACTCGGCGACCACGCCGCAGATTGCCGAGACCGATTTCTTCACCAGCCACGAGGCGCTGCTGCTGCCCTACGAGGAGGCGCTGACCCGCGTCGATTCGACTTCGGGCGAGTGGTACGACTGCTCGGCGCACATGCTGTGGATCGGCGACCGCACCCGCCAGCCCGACGGCGCGCATGTCGAGTTCCTGCGCGGTGTCCGCAATCCCATCGGCTTCAAGTGCGGCCCGTCGCTCTCGGTCGAGGACACGCTTCGCCTGATCGACATGCTCAATCCGGCCAACGAGCCCGGCCGTATCGTCCTCATCGTCCGCATGGGTGCGGAAAAGGTGGCCGAGAAACTGCCGCCGCTGGTGCGCGCGGTGGAACGCGCCGGCAAGTCGGTCGTCTGGTCATGCGATCCGATGCACGGCAACACCGTGACCGCGAACAACGGCCGGAAGACCCGCCATTTCGACTCGATCCTGAAAGAGGTGAAGGACTTCTTCGCCGTGCATCGCGCCGAGGGCACCCATCCCGGCGGCGTCCATTTCGAGATGACCGGCCAGGAAGTCACCGAGTGCATCGGCGGCTCGACCGAGATCACCGTCGACAACCTCAACGAACGCTACGAGACGCAGTGTGACCCGCGGCTCAACGCCAGCCAGGCGCTGGAACTGGCCTTCCTGCTGGCCGAGCAGCTCAAGGCGGAGCGGTTGTCGGTCGCAAGGGCGCGCCCGGCCGTCTGACCGACGCACAGGCCGAACGCGCGAGAGCCCGGGGAGGGCCGATGACGCATCCTGAAAACGGTGAGATCGAACGCTACACCGATCACTACTTCAATCGCTCGAAGCAGGTGATCGGCAAGTTCGGAGACTGCAAGGTCACCTATGCGATCTTCATGCGGCGCCCGGTGGTCTTCGCGCCGCGGCTTGCGCTCGAATGGCTGGAGGAGACCGGCCGCGCGCGCAACACCGCGGTCGAGCTCGACATGCGATATCGCGAAGGCAAGTGGGTCGGGGCGGGC
>JAUXST010000881.1 GCA_030679805.1 Reyranella sp.
CGCTGGCCGCCCTTCCCGCGGCCAAGCGCAACGTGCCGGACTTCTTCATCGGCAACATGATCCCGACCTGCATCAGCGACGACGTGGAGGCCGCCAAGGCGGTGAACCGGCGCACGCTCACGAACTACGCGTTCCTGCCGAACTACCGGAACTACTGGAAGGAGGCCGGCTACGTCGAGGAGATGGACGCGATCGAGGCGGCGGTCGCCGAAGGCCGCCGCGACGACGTGCCGAAATATCTCTCCGACAAATGGCTCACCGACAACACGCTGTTCGGACCGGCGGCGAAAGTGCGCGAGGGCGTCGCCGCTTGGCGCGCGGCGGGCGTGCACACGCCGATCCTGGTGCCGTCTTCCGCGGCCGGTAACCAGATGAAGGCGATCGAGGAAGTCTTCGCCACCTTTGGGTGAACTCCGAAGACGAGCTAGAACGGTTCAGAGAAATAGCTCCCCCGATGAAAATGCCTTATGGGCATTCTTCACTCAGGACCTCCCGGGGTAGACAGTCGTTTTCCGGAGTGACGCATAGGGGCCATGGTAGATTCGAGCCCATGACCGAGATTCCCAGCCTTACGAAACTCGACGTGGCTCAACGAGAGATCAACGCCGCCATCCGTTTGTTATTCGACGGAGGTGATCCCGTGGCTGTTCTCGTGCTGGCCGCTGCTGCAAGGGGGATCGTGACAGCCCTATGTGAGAAGCAGGGGGTTCGTTCGTTCTTCGATGATCTCCAAGAGGAGTTCCCGGATAGGAAGAGGCGCGACCTGTACAAGGAGGCGAACAAACACCCGAACTGGTTCAAGCACGCGGATGAGGATGCCGATGCCGTGCTTGAGGGGTTCAAGGCGGCGGACGCCGACATGATCCTGTTTTGCGCCACCTACGATTTCGGATCGGTCTGCAAGGGGAAGTCTATCGAGGCCCAAGTGTTCGAGGGTTGGTTCCTCTACCTCTACGGAGAGGAGGCTGATGTGCCGTCCGGTCTTGCAGAATTGTTCCCAAAGCTTCGCGAGTTGCCAAGGACTGAGCAGTTAGCGCTCGGCAAGAGTGTCATTGAATGGGCTCGCACTCAGCTGGAATTTCAAATGACCTATAGTCTTGAGTTTCGACTTCCTCCGAAGGAGTAGCTCCGACCGCAGGCTGCGATAAGTTACATGTCACCATATCGGGATAAGGATCATGGTCGCCACATCTCCGAGCAAGCCGTCGCGTGACAAGGTCCGCGCCTATCGTGAGCGTCTGCGTGCGCAGGGCTTGCGGCCCATCCAGATTTGGGTGCCTGACGTCCGGGCGCGGTCCTTTCGTTCCCAGGCGCACCGCCAATCGCTGAGGATCGCCGCCAGCGGCCATGCCCTCGACGATCAGGCCTTCATCGATGCCATCTCGGAGTGGGATGGCGAGTGAAGCGCGGCGAAATCTGGACGGTCGCGGGCGGCAAGGACGATGCGGGTAAGCCGCGTCCCGTCGTCGTCGTGCAGGACGACAGCTTCGACGCCACGGCTTCCCTTACGGTGTGTGTTTTCACCACGGATCCGAGCGAAGCGCTCCTGTTCCGACTCGAAGTCGACCCCAGCGAGCTACGCAGGCCGTGCCGTCTTATGGTGGACAAGATCACGACGGTCCCCAAGGTCAGGTTGGGGGCTTTGGTCGGCCGATTGGACGAAGAGGATGTCCTCCGGCTCAATCGGGCGATGATGGTGTTCCTGGGGCTGGCGATGTCACCGCGCACGGAACGGGGCGCCGGGCGTCCCGCCTAGCATTTTGGCCCTATGGCAGGGCCTTGGTGCCGCGCATCTTGTCGGCGGCGTCGAAGAAGCGGCGGGCGTGCTTGAGCAGTTCGCCGTCGGTCGGATGATCCATCGGCTCGACGCCGATCAGTCTCTCGCGCAGCCGCGGATCGTGCGTCTCGATGTGCTTCACCAGTTCGGTCTTGGCAGCGGCCGGCCCGACGACCAGCCATTCGTCCATGCCGGCGATCGCCTCGACGACGCTGTGGAAGAATTGCTTGGAATCGTGCGCATGGCCCGACCCGATGGTGCCGGCCTTGGTGTGGATCTGGTGGGACGGCGTGTCGGCCTTGATGCGCTTCTTCTCCACGTCTTCGGCATCGAACTTGAAGATTCGCGCTTCGTGGTAGTCGATCCAGACGACGGCGTGTCGATGCGGCATTCTCGGAGTCCCCTTCGATTCCAGACCTATATAGTCGACTTATGGCAAGCCCATGTCACAGAAATTCATCGATCCTGGGCGCACCCTCGGCGCGGCGTTGAGCTTCGGTTCCCCTATCGCGGCGCATCGCGCTCGGAGGCAACGTCGCGCATGCGGTTTGCCCGCTGCACGGCCCTTTGCTAACGCTCGCGAATGTCGATCGAGAAGAAGGGCCCCTGGGGCGTCCTCGCCAGGCACGACGTCTACGACAACCGCTGGATCAGGGTCACCCATCATGACGTGACCACGCCCGCGGGCGATACGGGCGTCTACGGCAAGGTCCACTACAAGAACCTCGCGATCGGCATCGTGCCGATCGACTTGGAGATGCACACTTTTCTCGTCGGGCAGTATCGCTTTCCGCTCGAAGCCTATAGCTGGGAAATCCCCGAAGGTGGCGGGGCGATGGGCGTCGATCCGCTCGAGTCGGCGGCCCGCGAGCTGCGGGAGGAAACCGGCTTGCGCGCCGCCCGGTGGCAAAAGCTGCTGGAGGCCGATCTCTCTAACTCGGTCTCGGACGAACGCGCCTTTGCCTTCATGGCCTGGGATCTCGTGCAAGGCGACGCCGAACCGGAATCGACCGAGGACCTCGCGATCAGGCGCGTGCCGTTCGTCGAGGCCTTCCGGATGGTCGCCGAGGGCGAGATTCGCGACGCGCTCAGCATCCTGTCGCTCCAGGCGGTGCAGCTCCTGCACCTCGGCGGGAGGCTCGACCTGGGGCGGTGAACGCGACGCCGGCCAAGAGAAAGTGGGCCAAGAAATTCCTCGAACAAAAACTTGCAGGTTTCGCAGGTTCTGGAGTATATTTCTGATAGGCTGGCGCTTGGCATGTAAATGCGGGC
>JAUXST010000886.1 GCA_030679805.1 Reyranella sp.
GCGCGCGGCGCTGGCCGAGCTGCCCGACGGCGAATGGAGCTTCGAGGACTGGATCGACGATGATGGCGTCGACTATGGCAAGCCGATCCGGCTGTTCGTCACCATCACCAAGAAGGACGGCCACATGGTGGTCGACTGGACCGGCACCAACCCGCAGGTCAAAGGCGCCATCAACAATACGCTTAGCTTCACCAAGGCCGCCTCCTATACGGGCGTCCGCTCGGTGCTGCCGCCGGGCATTCCCAACAACGAAGGTGTCTTTCGCGCCATCGAAGTGATCTGCCCGCCCGGCACGGTGGGCAACGGCGTGCTGCCGGCGGCCTGCGCCGCGCGCGGTCTCACCGGCTTCCGCATGGTCGACTGCATGTTCGGTGCGCTCGCCATGATGCTGCCGGACCGGGTGAAGGCCGCCGGCGACGGCGGCAACACCGGCATCTCGATCGGCGGCTACGACACCAACCGCAAGCCCTTCGTCTATGTCGACTTCACCTGCGGCGCCTGGGGTGCACGACCCTTCGCCGACGGGCTCGACGGCAACTCCCACATGTTCGCCAACATGGCCTCGCACTCGATCGAGGTCACCGAGGCCGAGCAGCCGATACAGTTGCTCGCCTACGAGTTCGTGGCCGACAAGGCGGGCGCCGGCAAGTTCCGTGGCGGCGTGCCGTTCCTGCGCGATTACAAGTTCCTCGAAGCCGAAGGCATGCTGCAGGTCCGCTCGGACCGACGCGACCACCGGCCGTTCGGCCTCTATGGCGGCAGCCCCGGCGGCCCCTCGGAAAACTACCTCAACCCCGATGGCGAGAACCGGCTGCTGCCGTCCAAGCTCACCATGACCGTCAAGCAAGGCGACATCTTCCGCCATGTGCTGGCCGGTGCCGGCGGTTGGGGCGATCCACTGGAGCGCGATCCCTTGGCGGTGCTGCGCGACGTGCGCAACGAGTTGCTGTCGCCGGGGAAGGCCTTGGCCGACTACGGCGTCGTGATCGATACGGCGGCGTGGAAAGTGGATGAGGCGGCAACCAATCGGTGCCGAGGCGAGATCGCGAAATCACGCGGCTGGACCGAGGTCCCGAAAGTCCAACGGCACGATCCGGTGCTTCTCGCGCGCGCCGCGGAATAGCGCGCCATGACCGTCACCTACCG
>JAUXST010000890.1 GCA_030679805.1 Reyranella sp.
CGGTAGGCCACGGCTATAACCGCGCCTCCCGATCGGGCCGGAGTCCGTAAACCTGACGGAGCGTAGCTCAGCCTGGTAGAGCACTAGCTTCGGGAGCTAGGGGCCGGAGGTTCGAATCCTCTCGCTCCGACCAATCGGGAAAGAAAGACGGCGGATCTTCGGATTCGCCGTTTTTTTTCGCTGCCTAATCGGAGCAGCGCACTACGAGCAGGGTTGCTGCGAGAAGATCGGCGCAGCCGCCAGGAGAGAGGTTGCGGGCGACGAACGTTCGATGCAGCCGTTCGGCCCGCTCAAACCAATCTTCCCGGGTGCATCCACCGGCGGCGAGGAACTCGGCCGCGGCAAGGCGCACAAACCGGCCGGCCTCGGCGCCGCCACGATAGAGTACGGTGGTATCGTCGACCGCCTCCATCAGCGCGAAAAGGGTGTGCACGCGGGCCGCCGTAGGCTCCAGCCCGCGCGCCAGCGCCTCGCGGTAGATGGGGATGCCGGTGTAAAAGACTCTGGGAAAGCCGCGGGCCGCTTCGCTGCGCGCACCGCCGACCCCGGTGTTCTGCCGGACGAGGCCGCCGTGACTCGATGACAGCTCGCCGTGCGTGGCATGTGCGTCGAGCGCCCTTCCCCATTCGCGCACCAAGGTCGCCTGGATCGCAGCGGGGTTCGGCACAAGAATAGTTGCGCGCGTACGGGCGATCGCGGCCACGATCAGGCCGAGGGAGAAAATCGCGCCGCGGTGCGTATTGACGCCGCCCGTGGCCTGCAGCATCGCGCGTTCCGCCTCGCGTCCAAGCGGCGCCAGCGCGGCTTCGAACGAAAGCGCCTGTCGCCCCGCCGCCGCGATCAGCGCGAACGGCTGATGCAGCGACGCGGCCGAGCGGCACATGAGATCGAAATCCATGTCGTCGTGGGCGCCCGAGTCGACGGGACTGACGAGGCCCGGCTTGGGATAGATCTCGAGTTCGTCGCGCAGGGCCGTGACCGCCGCCTCGGCGAGCATCAGATCGTCCGCCGAGACGACATCGCCTCCGGCTGTGACCGCCGCCTCGCAGGCCGTCGCGATCATGGCTGCAACGCCTCGCGCCGGATCATTCGGGCGCCGTCGGCGGCCTTCAGCAGGACTTCCGGCGCATCCATCAGAAACTCGCGCCACTGTACTTCGCCTAGGCCAGCAAAGGACAGTTCGCCATCGAGCCTGAACGACAACTCCGGCTCCTGACGCGCAAGAAGGCCCGCCGCCTCCCCGGCTTCGCGTTGGCCGGCGACATCGACGAGCAGGTCCAGGTCTGACGTCGGCCGGACGTGCGCCTCGCCGGTCAGCGTCTGCCACATCCAGCTGCCATAGATGCGAAGATCCAGCCCGGCGCGCGCCGCCTCGTCCGCCAATCGCCGGAATGAGGATGCATGGTCGAGGGCCGGCCCGCAGCCGGCCACCTCCGCCAGCGCGGGAGGCCGGGCCATTTTGGCAATATGCTCCGCACGCGTATGGGCGCCAACGCGGCGCGGACGGATCTCGGGGAATTTCTCGTGCACGACACAGAAGCCCAACGACACGTCGTCAGGGCCCCCGCGACGGCGACAGACCACAAAGGGACGGCCGTTAGCGTGCCACCACTCCACCAGCGCGCCATCTGACCCCACGTCAGGCTCCGGCGCCTGCGACAGCCAGACCAGAGCATGGCGGCGGAAGCCGGTCATTTCGCCGATTCGGCGAGCACCCTGTTACGAATGTCCAAGGCGAGCTTCCGGCCGCCGCGCTTCTTGCCCAGGGCGGCCCGGTTGTCGTCGACCGCGGCCGTGGCAATCGCCTCGGCGAGCCGGGCCTGCAGGTCGTCCTTGCTCGGCCAGACTTCCTCGACGCCGCCCAGCAGCGCGAAGGGCCGGGCGCCGAACTCGAGTGACGGCATCGTCTTGGAGAGCTTCTGCAGCACGGGAACGGGGATCTTGGTCACCGCCGACATCGCCTCGATCGGCATCAGGCCCACGCTGGCGGAGTCGAGCGCGTAAATGCGGTCCGCGAACATGCCGTAGCAGATGAAGGCGCCGCCGACGGCCTTGCCGGTGGCGATGGTGAGGAGCTTGTGGCCCTTCCGTCGCGCCAGCTCGAGGCAGTTCAGCAGATGGCCGAAGTAGCTCGCAAGCCCCAGCATCTCGTCGACGCGGTTGGGCTCCTGTCCGGCGCTGTCGACCAGCATCACGATCGGCGTCTTGGGACGCCGCTCGACGCAATCGATCACATGCGCCGCCAGCACGAGTGCTGCTTCATTGCCGATGTAGGTGCCGTTGCAGGTGCCGATGACGCAGACGTCTTTGCCGCCCGCCTGGGCGTAGCCGGTGAGCACGGATTTCTCGACGGCAATACCCTTGGCCGATCCGCCGAAGAGCTTGCCGAGAAGGGCGCGCGGCGATGGCTGCTTCATCGCCTATTTCCTTCCCGCTTTGGCCAGTGCCGCGAATTCCGGGCCCGAGGCCAGCGAAGCGGTCGCGATATCGCGTACGCCCAGGCCCTTCCACACGTCGTCCGGATCAGCCGTCTTGCCGAAGCGCTTCAGCCTCTTCTCCAGCTCCTTCTGTCGTGCCTTGGCGTTCTTGAGGGTGACGGGGCTGGACTTGGTCAGCAGCTTGCCGATCGCCTCGCGCACGGCACCGGCAGCGTCGTGCACGAGTGCGTCCGCGTCGCCCAGGAGATACTTGGTCTTGCCGCCGCTGGTCTTCCAGACCAACGCGCGGTTGGATGAATCATAGGCCTTCTTGCCCATCCACTTCTCGATCACGATCGGACCCGAGATGCCGAGCCGGCCGTGTTCGGTCATCACCCGAAAGTCGCAGCAGGTCGAGAGGATGCCCATGCCGCCATAGGCGCCGATGTCGGAGGCAATGACGGCGATCGTCGGCACCTTCCGCGCGCGGCACTCGAAGATGGCTCGCATCGTCTCGGCGATCGCGATTTCGCCGGCCGATCCTTCGTGCAGTCGCACGCCGCCACTCTCGATGATGACCACGCAGGGCACGCGGTCGCGCGCCGCCGCCTTGAAGAGGCCCGTGAGCTTGGCGCCGTGGATTTCGCCTACTGCGCCACCCACGAACTGGCCGACCTGGGCCGCGATGTAGACCTTCTTGCCGTCGATCCTGGCGTGCCCGATCACCACGCCGTCGTCGAACGACACCGGAATCCCGAGTTGCGCGAGGTAGGGGCTGGTGAGCCGCTCGGGCGGCGGCAGCAGCTCGGCAAACGAACCTGCATCCGTGACGGCGGCGATGCGCTGCCGCGCGGTCTGCTCGTGGAAGAGATGGAGCTGGCTCATGGCTTGGTCTTGACCAGATGATCGTAGGCTTGGCGCAGGCGCAGGTTGACGAGGACCGGCGCCGCGCCTTGGTCGTGGATGGTCACCTTGGTGCCGCCGACCGGATAGTGACGGGCGAAGTCGGCAAGCGCGGCGAGCCACGAGTCCCTGAAGCCAGGGATGGAGGTCTCGACGTGACATTCCATCGTGTCCGAGGCGCGGGCGGCGCGCTCGAACATGACTTCGAGGTTGCCCGATCCGACCACGCCGGCGAGCGCCCATTGCCTGTCCTTCGGCACCCGAAGCGGCTTGGACGGAAAGGCCTTGGTGAACTTTTCCATCGCTTCTCTACCAGTCGACGAATTGCGAGGGTGGGTCGTAGAGCCCCTTGGACCAGCGCACGAGGCCCTTGATGTCCTGGGCGGCCAGCAGGCTGCGGCTCACCTGCGACGGCGACACGCCGACATCCTCGGGCAGCTGGACGATGCCGCGGGCGCGCAGATCCTGGGTGACGCGCTTGGACCGCTTCAGGCCGACCGGCGTGTAGCCGGCGACGGCGCGGATCGCGGCCTGGCGCTCCGCGATCGAGCGGCAAGCGCCCAGGTTGGCGATGCCTTCTTCCGTCACGATATGGGTGACGTCGTCGCCGTAGATCATTACCGGCGCCACGCCGTGCAGCGCCTTCTTGATGCTGGGATCCTGCGCATCGAGTTCCTCGACGAAGGTCGGCACGCGGCCGGCCTGGAAGGTTTCCACGAGCTGAACCACCAGCTTGCGGCCGGGCAGCGCCCCCGGGCCGGGACTGGCTTCCGCGCCGGCCTTGAGCCAAGCCTTGGAAGGATGACGCCGTCCCGTCGGCTGGCAGCCCATGTTGGGTGCACCGCCAAAGCCGGTGATCCGGTTCTTCGACACCGTCGAGGAATTACCGTTGATGTCGATCTGCAGCGAGGCGCCGATGAACATGTCGACGGCGTAATGTCCCGCCAACTGGCCCATGGCGCGGTTGGAGTGGAAGCTGCCGTCGCGACCGGTCGAGAAGACATCGGAACGGGCGGCGGTATAGCGCTCCATGCCGACTTCGCCGCCGACCGAAAATACCCGCTCGATCCAGCCCGATTCGATGGCCGGGATCATGGTCGGCAGCGGGTTGACCATCCAGTACTTGCAGATCTTGCCTTTCAGGCCGAGCTGTTCGCCGTAGGTCGGCAACAGAAGCTCGATCGCGGCGGTGTTGAAGCCGACTCCGTGATTGAGCGACTGGACCTCGTATTTTTCGTAGATGCCGCGTAGCGCGACCATTGCCATGAAGATCTGCACGTCGGTGATCGCAGCGGGATCGCGCGTGAACAACGCCTGCAGATGCATCGGGTAGGGCGCTTCGACGACGAAGTCGACCTGGTCGGCCGGGATGTCGATGCGCGGCAGCTTGTCCACGATCTCGTTGACCTGGGCGAACACGATACCGTCGGAGAACGCCGTCGGCTCGACGATGGCCGGCGTCTCCTCGGTATTGGCCGCCAGGAACAGGTTGCCCTTGCGGTCGGCCTTGGCCGCCGCGATGAGTGCCACACGCGGCGTCAGGTCGATGTAGTAGCGGGCGTAGAGTTCATTGTAGGTATGGATGGCGCCGACCGGGAACTTCTTGGCCTTCACCAGGTCCGCAACCGCAGTCCCTTGCGGGCCCGCGTAACAAAAGTCGACCTGGCGGACCATGCCCTTCTTGAAGAGCTGGATATGGGCCGGCAGCGTGATGCAGGACATCACGAGATGCAGGTCGCGCAGGTCCTTCCGGTCGAGCGAGGCGAGCGCGTTGGCGAGGAAGTCGGCCTGCTTCTGGTTGTCGCCCTCGAGGCAGACGATGTCGCCGTGTTCGATGATCTGCTTCAGCAGTTCGGGCACATTTTTCGGAGAGACGAACTTGCCGCGCGCAAGCCGGCCGACACGATCCAGACGCTCCGACTTGTTTCGGCGGCGCACGGCAATTTCTGCAGTTCCCATGAGGTCTTTTCTCTTAGAACACGCGAACCGTCAACTGCATCGTGTCCACCCGTAATCGCCGCTACATGCAATAAGCTTGAGCGGCGACCACGGCGTTCAGGCCCTGCATCTCGTTCTGATTGAGGGTCTTGGGATCGAGCAGATTGCCGCTGACGCTCACCGAAGCGTTCGACTTGCGCAGACCGACGATGGCGTTGGCGCGCTGGTCGGCCGGGAGCTTGGATGAGATGCACTCGCACATCTTCTGCGAGGAGGTGACCAGGCACTCTTTCATGAATTCATCTGTCTGCGCGACGGCCGGGAGACCGAGGACGAGAAACGTGAGGCTGGCGGCAACGAAGCCGCGGCAAATGATACGCATGCATTCC
>JAUXST010000892.1 GCA_030679805.1 Reyranella sp.
CTTCGACCGGGTGTTCGACCTGCTGAACTCGGCCGCCGGCCAATCCAGCGTCAAGTCCAGCGCCAACGGCTATCCGCCGTACAACATCGAAAAGTCTGGCGACAACGCCTACCGCATCGTGATGGCGGTGGCGGGCTTCGCCGAGGCCGAACTCAACGTGACCCAGAAGGAGAACGAGCTTCTGGTCACCGGCCAGACTGCGGCCAATGGCCAGGACGAGAAGCAGTATCTCTATCGCGGCATCGCCGGGCGCAACTTCGAGCGCCGCTTCCAGCTCGCGGACCATGTGAAGGTCACCGGAGCGAAGCTCGCCAATGGCCTGCTCACGATCGAGCTGCAGCGCGAGATCCCGGAAGAGAAGAAGGCCCGGGCGATCCCCGTCCAGGCCGACGCCCAGCCGGCCCTCACGCACTGACAACTGGCGCACTAACAATCGTTCGCATCAGGGAACCGGGCGCCGCAGGCAACTGCGGCGCCTTTTCCGTTGCCGGGCGGGGGTTGGGGCTGAACAATGGTGGCATGACACTCTCCGCCCAGCTCACCCACTTCGGCATCCATGCCACCGATCTCGACCGCATGGTCGACTTCTACACCCGCGTCATGGGCTTCGTGATCAGCGACACCGGCACCGGCAGCTCCGGCGCGCGCATCGTGTTCATGACGCAGAACCCCGAATGCCATCACCAGTTCGTGCTGTTCGATGGCCGACCCAAGGATCTCACCTACAATCCGGTGAACCAGATATCCTTCCGCCTCGACTCGCTCGACACGCTGAAAGCCTATCGCAAGGCCCTGATCGCCGCGGGCATCGCCGAGCACCGCCAGACCGATCACGGCAATGCCTGGGCCTTCTACTTCAAGGATCCCGAGGGCAATCCCGTCGAAATGTACTGCGACACGCCCTTCTACACGCCGCAACCCTGCGGCGAGCCGCTCGACCTCGACCGGTCGAACGACGCGATCCTGGCGCGCACCGAGGCGATGTGCCGGAGCCGCCCGCGCTTCATGTCGCGCGAGACCTGGATGCAGGGCATCCAGGCCAAGCTCGACACGAGAGCTTAGGTCACTTCTTCGCGTACTTGCCCGTGAGCTGTGGCGTGTGCGGCCCCTCGCCGCCCTTTTCCTTGTGCTGCGAGCGCGTGGTGCGGGCCCAGGTGCGCTTGAGATCGTCCTTCACGTTGAATTTCAGCGTGCCCACCTTCTCGATGGTGAGCTCGATCTTGTCGCCGTCCATGAACGAGTTCAGCCCGCGGTGATTGGTGCCGGTGGCGACGATGTCGCCGGGCTCGAGCGTGTGGATCGAGCTTAGCCACTCGATGCAGCGCGGGATCTGGTGCGCCATGTCGTCAGTGTTGAACTTCTGCATCGTGACGCCGTTGTTCTTCAGCTCGATGCCCAGCTTCTGCGGATCGGCGATCTCATCAGCGGTCACCAGCCACGGCCCGATCGGCGCGAAGGTGGCGCGCGACTTCATCTGGAAGAAGACGTTGCCCGGTGGCGGCAGGCCGCGGGCCGAACCGTCGATGAAGCAGGTGTAGCCGAAAATGTGCTGCTTGTAGTCGGCGGCCTTCACATTGGAGGCGCGCTTGCCGATCACCAGCGCGAGCTCAGCCTCGCCCTCGAAGATGCTCGCCGGGACGTCGGGCAACACCATGGTGTCGCCGTCGCCGATCACGGCCGTCGCTGCCTTGTGGAAGCAGTTGATGGCGGGCTTCTCCGGCAGGGTGCCGTCTTCCATGTAATTGACGGCCATGCAGTCGATGTTGCCGGGACGCGGTACCGGCGGACGGAGCTGCACGCCGGCAAGCGGCACGCCTTTGCCGTCTGCGGCGGCCTTCTCGAGCTTTCCCTTGTAGCTGTCCCATTCGGCGATGACGCCGACGATC
>JAUXST010000899.1 GCA_030679805.1 Reyranella sp.
CGGTAGCAGCGAGTAGCTCCGAGCGGCTATAGTCCGCGGCCACGCGTTTCCATCGGGGAGAAACAAATGTCCAACGCCGCCGACAACAAGGGACAAGGCCTCCTTTGTCCGGCCTGCCGGGTCGATCTCGTCATGAGCGAGCGCCAGGGAATCGAGATCGACTATTGCCCCAAATGCCGCGGCGTATGGCTCGATCGTGGCGAGCTCGACAAGATCATCGAGCGCAGCGCGAAGGAGGAGGCGGCTGCGCCGCCACCGCCGCCGCCACAGGGGCAGCCCTATGCCGATCCGGGACGCTACGATGACGGCTCCCGATCGGGCCATGGCGGTGGACACGGTGGCGGACATGGCGGTCGCGGCTCCCGGGGCGGGCACGGCTCGTTCCTTCGCCGGCTCTTCGACTGAGGTCCGGTCTCTGAGGCGGCGATCATGGGCACTGGACATTCACACGCGCCGTCGCCGGGTGCGACGGCAGGTGGCCGGCACAAGTCGAGGCTGCAATGGGCCCTGGGGCTCACGGCATCGTTCGTGGGCGTCGAGGTCGCGGGCGGCCTGATCACGGGCAGCCTGGCGCTGCTGGCGGACGCCGCCCACATGCTCACCGATGTCGGTGGCCTGGCACTCGCACTGCTCGCCATCCGCTTCGCCGAGCGGCCGGCGACCCCGGACAAGACCTACGGCTACGTGCGCACGGAAGTCCTGTCGGCGCTGACCAATGCGGTCGTCCTGCTGCTGCTCACCGTCTACATCCTGTACGAGGCCTATCAGCGCTTCCAGAATCCGCCCGAGATTCTGAGCGGCCCGATGCTGGTGGTGGCGGTGGCCGGCCTCGTCGTCAACCTGATCAGCATGAGGCTCCTGACGGCGGGATCGTCGGAAAGCCTGAACGTGAAGGGCGCCTACTTCGAGGCGTTGAGCGACATGCTGGGTTCGCTCGGCGTCATTGCAGCCGCCCTGGTCGTGATGTTCACGGGCTGGAAGTTGGCCGATCCGGTAATCGGCGCCGGCATCGGCCTCTTCATCGTGCCCAGGACCTGGATACTGCTGAAGCAGGTGATTCACATCCTGATGGAAGGCACGCCTCCCGAAGTCGACGTCGCGCTGCTGGAGCGCAAGCTGCTTGAGATCGACGGGGTGACGGCCGTGCACGATCTCCATGTCTGGACCATCACCTCCGGCCTCGACGCCATGAGCTGCCATCTCGTGGTGGCCGACATGGCGCGGGCACGCGCGATCCTGGAAAGTGCCCGCGAGGCGATGAAAGCCGGGTTCGGCCTCGATCACACGACCATACAGGTCGAGGACAAGGCCCTGCGCGACAGCGAGCCGGCGAGGACGATATGACGAAGTCCGTCACGATCTACGGCATCAAGAACTGCGACACGATGAAGAAGGCGAGGGGCTGGCTCGACGGCCACGGCGTCGCCTACGCCTTCCATGACTACAAGGTGCAAGGCGTGGCGCGGGACGTCCTTCAGAAGTGGGAAAAGTCGGTCGGCTGGGAGGTGTTGCTCAACCGCGCCGGCACAACATTCCGCAAGCTCCCGGAGGCCGACAAAACCAACCTCGGCGCGACCAAGGCGATCGCGTTGATGCTGGCCCAACCCTCGATGATCAAGCGGCCGGTGCTGGCCGTCGGCGACGACCGGCTGATCGTGGGCTTCAAGCCGGAGATCTACGCCCAAGTGTTCAATTAGCTGGCGATTACCGGATCATCTCTTATTTCATGCAGTGAAAATATTGTTAACTATCATATAGTTATATCTGTTACTTGACGTTTTGAATTACTTCCGAGAAAATGCCGCCAAACGCCCCCATGGGGCGACCAATAATTATTCAAAGCAGCTTTTCCCCCAGAGGTTTGCGCCATGCATACCAAGATCGCTTCCATCCTTCTGATTCCCTTGGCCCTGTCCGTGTCCGCCTGCGGCGACACCTGGGGCGAGCGCGCGGTGACCGGCGGCGGCATCGGCGCCGGCGCGGGCCTTGCGGTCGGCGCGATTGCCGGCTGGCCGCTCGTTGCCCCGGCCCTCGTGGGCGCGGCGCTGGGCGCCGGCATCGGTGCCGCGACGACCCCGGAAAAGGGCAAGTAAAGCGCACCCGGAGGGTGCCTTTACCGGCTGGAGTCTAGCCGAGCAGCAGTCGAAGCTTGCGGTCGAAGACGCCGAGCACGTCTTCGAGCGAATCGCCGTGCGCGAGCTTGCGTGGGCCGTTGTAGACCACGTAGCCGCCCTGGGCCCCGTTGGGCACCTTGGCGATGGCGAACAGCGGCTGTTCAGAGGTGTGGCGGAAGATCGAGAAGATCGCCATGCCGGGCCGGAAGTCGATGGCGTAGTCCCGCCACTCTCCCGAGGCGACCCGCATGCTGTAGAGACCCAACAGGCGGGACAGTTCCCGCCGGTCGAATGAGACAATCCGACGCCGGGCCCGTTGGTCGGCCAACCGGTAGAGAGTGCTCATGCGATCGCGGCTTGAACCATGTCGTTGGCCCGAATTGTTACAGAAGCGCCGGGGCCGGTAAAGCTCCCGGAATGCATCCCCGCAAGGTTTGCCAAAACCAGGGGGGGCGGCTATGAACCGCCCCTGAAACTGTTGATTTTTCGCGATAATTAGGAGCCCTGCTTGTCCGACTCCGCCGTCCTTCAGGAAGTTGACGAGGCCGTTCGCAAGGATGACCTTAAGCTGTGGTGGAACCGCTACGGCACTTTGGTGGTGGCGGGCGCCGTGGCGGCGGTGGTCGTGGCGGCAGGCGCGGTCGGCTGGCGCCAGTACGATGCCGGCCAGCGCGCGACCGCCAGTGCTGCCTATTCGATGGCCCTGGCCAAGATTGGGCCGGATGTTGCCGCAGCCCGCGCCGATCTCGAAAAGCAGGCGACGGATGCACGCGAGCCTTATCGGTCGTTGGCCGCACTGATCGTCGCCCAGTTGCAGAATACCCCGGAGGAGCAGGTTGCCGCCCTGACGGCGGTGGCAGCCAAGCTGTCGGTGCCGGAACTCGCCGATCTTGCCACGGTGATCGCCGCCCTGAAGAGCGTCGATACCCCCAAGGCCGACGAGATGGCTGCCAGACTCGACCCGCTGGCCGGACCGGACCGGCCGTTCCGGGTCAGCGTGCGCGAAGTGCAGGCGCTCGCCGCCGTGCGCAAAGGCGACGCCAAGCGGGCGCGCGAATTGTGGGGCGAGATCGCCAAGGACCCGGGCACGCCGCAGGGTGCCGCGCAACGCGCGTCGGCGATGCTCAACCTCTACGCCGCCGCGGAGGCGAAGTAGAACCATGGTGGGCGTATCGCGTATGCGTAGTCTTCAGGCATTTCTTGCCGCCGGGCTGATGGCTGCCTCGCTGGCCGGTTGCGATTCCTTGACCGACGTCATGGACATCTTCAGCAAGTCGAAGGTGCCGCTGCCGGGCGAGCGCGTGGCGGTGTTCGGCGACCGCAGCGACCTCGAGCCCGACAAGGACATGGCGAACGTGCAGATCGTTCTGCCGGCGCCGGCGGTCAACGACTCGTGGCCGCAATCCGGCGGCTTCGCCAACTATGCCATGCAGCATCTCGCGGTCAGCGATTCGCCGCGAATGATCTGGACGGCCGATGTGGGCGCCGGTTCGTCGTCATCGCGCATTCTCACGACGCCGCCGGTCATGGCCGACGGCAAGGTGTTCGCCAAGGACGCCCAGAGCCAAGTCTCCGCCTTCGATGCCGATACCGGCAAGCTGATCTGGCGGGTCACGCTGGAGCCCGACAAGGCGCGCGATACCGATGAGTTCGGTGGCGGCCTCGCCTATTATGGCGGGCGGCTGTTCGTGACGACGGGCTTCGCGGCGGTCTTTGCGCTGGATCCCGCCAACGGCAAGGAAATCTGGACGTCGACGGTGAGCGCGCCCGTGCGCGGCGCGCCGCTCGTGTTCGGCGATCTCGTGTTCGCCATCAGCATCGACAACAAGCTCCAGTCCATGGCCGCCGTCGATGGGTCGGATCTGTGGCAGTACACGGCCCTGCAGGAGGTCGCCGGCTATGTCGGCGGCAACAGCCCCGCTGGTTCGGGAGAGTACGTCGTGGCTCCCTTCAGTTCCGGAGAGTTGGTCGGCCTACGCCTCGACAATGGCCGGCCGATCTGGAACGAGTCGCTGATCGGCTCACGCAGCGAAGTCCGGGCGTTCGGCAACCTGTCCGACATCCGCGGTCGCCCGGTGATCGATCGTGGCGTCGTGTATGCGATGGGCTCGGCGGGTCAGCTCGCCGCCGTCGATCTGCGCAGCGGCCAGCGCGTATGGGAGCGCGGCATCGGCGGCAGCCAGACCCCGTGGATAGCGGGTCGCTTTCTGTTCGTCGTCAGCAGCGGCGCCGACGTCGTGGCCGTCAATCGCGACAATGGCAAGGTCAAATGGGTGACACCGCTCACGCAGTATTCGGACGACAAGCGCCGCAAGCCGGTGCAGTGGGGCGGCCCCGTCCTCGCTGGCGACCGGCTGCTGGTGGTCGGTTCGCTCGGCGAGATGCTCGCTCTGTCGCCCTACACCGGAGAAATCCTCGGCAAGATCGACATGCGCGATCCGGTACGGCTTGCACCGATCATCGCAAATCGCACGATCTACGTCTTGACCGATTCAGGCCGGCTCATTGCCTACCGTTGACGACAGGCGCTCGTCGCCGGTCGCCCCCAGGGTCACTCCCAGAGTGGCCATCGTCGGCCGGCCCAACGTCGGCAAGTCGACCATGTTCAACCGGCTGGTCGGACGCCGTCATGCCCTGGTCGACGACCAGCCCGGCGTCACCCGCGATATCCGCGAGGCGCCGGCGCAGCTCGGCGATCTCGCCTTCACGCTGCTCGACACCGCCGGCTGGGAGACCGCGGGTGGCGAGGCGCTGGAAGCGCGCATGCGCCGCTTCACCGAACGCGCCATCGAAGCCTCCGACGTCGTGCTGTTCCTGATCGACGCCCGTGCCGGCGTCCTGCCGCTCGACGAGAGTTTCGCCAACTGGCTGCGCAAACGCGCCGCCAAGGTGATCCTGGTCGCCAACAAGTGCGAGGGACGGGCGGGGCAGAACGGCTTGGCCGAAGCCCATGGGCTGGGCCTGGGCGAACCGATCCCGGTGTCGGCCGAGCATGGCGAGGGGCTGAGCGATCTTCACGAGGCGTTGGCACGGCACATCGCGCCGATTCCCGACGACAAGGACGAAGATAGCGAGAAGACCGACGTCGAAGCGACCAAGCGACCGATGCTGCTCACCATCGTCGGGCGACCCAATGTCGGCAAATCGACCCTGCTCAACCGGCTTGTCGGCGAGGAACGCGTGCTCACCGGCCCCGAGGCCGGCATCACGCGCGATTCCATTCGTGTCGAATGGCAGTGGCGCGGCCGGCCGATCCGCCTGGTCGATACCGCCGGCATGCGGCGCCGCAGCCGCATCGACAAGCGCCTCGAGGCCGCCTCCGTTGCCGACACGCTCGACGCCATCCGCCTGGCCGACGTCGTCGTGGTCGTGCTCGATGCCGGCGACATGCTGGAGAAGCAGGACCTCGCCGTCGCCGGCCGCGTGATCGAGGAAGGCCGCGCGCTGGTGATCGCCGTCAACAAGACCGATCTGCTGGCCGACGATCAGGCCAAGTCGACCAAGGCGTGGAAGAAGCTGCGCGACCGGCTGGAATCCTCGTTCGCCCAGGTCAAGGACGTGCCGATCGTGGGCTTCTCGGCGCTGACCGGGCGC
This sequence comes from Reyranella sp., assembly GCA_030679805.1. Lineage (GTDB taxonomy): Bacteria > Pseudomonadota > Alphaproteobacteria > Reyranellales > Reyranellaceae > Reyranella. The sequence continues at coordinate 5,709 of JAUXST010000899.1, forward strand.
GGCGTCGAACGGCTGATGCCGAAGGTGTTCGAGACCTACGACATCTGGAACAAGCGGCTCACCACGCCGATCCTCAATCGCTGGCTGCGCGAGATGGAAACGCTGCATCCGCCACCGCTCGCCAAGGGTCGGCGCATTCGCCTGCGCTTCATGACGCAGACCAAGATCCGTCCGCCGACCTACATGATCTCGGTCAGCCAGCCCGAAGAGCTGGGCGACGACTACCTGCGCTTTCTGGTCAATCGCCTGCGCGACGACTTCAGCATGCCGGGCGTGCCGATCCGAGTCACCATGCGCAAGCCCGACAATCCCTTCGCCAGCCGGGCCAAGCCGCAGCGCTGATAAATTCGCGACAGCGGGTCGGCTTGACCTCGCTGTTCTTGGTGCCGCTTTGTGCTTGCTTGTGAGCGTGGCACACTTGCTCATGTCTCCGGCCGCAATATCCAGGGATGCTCTCGTGGACTCTGCCGATGCAGCCAATCTCCTCAGGGATAGACTGAAATTTCCAGAGTGGGCGGGCTCTATCGCGGCCTGGGAGTTGGATGGCTCGGAAACGATCGTTATCCGTGTCGAGCAGCGTTATGCCCGGATGTTGCTGAATGTGCCGAGGACCTTCGAAGGCTATCCGGTCGTTGTTCATATCCATTCGACGACGGTCGCCCATTGAAAACGTGGTCAACGAACGATGTGCGGTTGCGATCGAAGGGGGCTGAATTTTCTGCTTTTGAAAGTTGCCGGTTCAGCAGGTCTGGGCTATGTTTTTTGCCAAGCTGAGGAAGCCCGGCCAACGCCCAGTGAAGATGTTTGCCGGGCTTTTTTATGGTCCACGAATGGTCCACGAATGGTCCACTTCGGCGTGACGAGCCGGCACACCCATTTCGAGGAGGGCCTTCGGAAATTCCGTGGCAGCGGTCGCGGCGATTTCGGTTCGCACTCAACGGCTTGGGTGCGAATCCCGGACACCGATCGCGAACAAACAAGCCGCGTTCAGCCGTGGCACGAAATGGTCCACGTCAGCGCCGCAGCGCCTCGTCGCCGGCGACCCATTCGCCGTTCATCGTGCAGGAGGGAAGGGCCAGCCGGATCAGCCCCTCGGTATGGGCCTCGAGCGGCGGCAGCGTCGCCTGATCCTCGCCCGGGAAGGCCTCGCTGCGCATGCCCGTGGGCATCGGGCCGGGATTGTAGAGATTGACCCGCACCTTGGTGTGGGCGCTCTCGGCGGCGTAGACGCCCACCAGCATGTCGAGGGCGGCCTTGCTGGCGGCATAGGCGCTCCAGTAGGGCACGGCGTGGCGCGAGACGCCCGAGGTCACGAAAATGGCGCGTCCGGCATCCGAGGCGCGCAGCAGCGGATCGAGCGAGCGGATCAGCCGCCAGTTGGCGGTGACGTTCACTGCCATGATCTGTTCGAACAGCTTGGGCTCGATGTGGGCGATCGGCGACAGCCCGCCCAAGACTCCGGCATTGCCCAGCAAGACGTCGAGGCGGCCGAAACGCTCGTGCAGCGCGGCGCCCAGCCGGTCGAGGCCGGGACTATCCGTGACGTCGAGTGGCACCAGGGTGGCCGAGCCGCCCAGCGCCTTGATCCGGTCGTCGACCGCTTCCAACCCGCCCACGGTGCGCGCCACCAGCACGCAGTGCGCGCCTTCGCGGGCAAAGGCCAAGGCCGCCGCCGCCCCCAGGCCGCGCGAGGCGCCTGTGATCAGCGCAAGGCGACCGGCGAGACGGCCAGCAGGAGCAGCTGTCATGGCGACGGACGCTAGGCCGGTTCGGCGAGGAAGGAAAGCTGGCGATCTTCGATGCCGACCTGGTCGTCGAGCGCGATCGGATAGTCGCCGGTGAAGCAGGCATCGCAGAACGCCGGCTGCGCGGGGTCGCGGCCGCTGGGCAGACCCATGGCGCGATACAGGCCGTCGATCGACACGAAGGCCAGCGAATCGACGCCGATGAATTTCGCCATGCCGGCGACGTCGTAGTGCGAGGCCAGCAGCTTGTCGCGCTCGGGCGTGTCGATGCCGTAAAAGCACGAATGGGTGGTCGGCGGGGCGGCGATGCGCATGTGCACTTCGCGGGCGCCGGCCTGCTTCACCATCTCGACGATCTTCTTCGAGGTCGTGCCGCGCACGATCGAATCGTCGACCAGGATCACCCGCTTGCCCTCGATCAGCGCGCGATTGGCGTTGTGCTTGAGACGCACGCCGAGATGGCGGATGTGGTCGGCCGGCTCGATGAAGGTGCGGCCGACATAGTGATTGCGGATGATGCCGAGTTCGAACGGCAATCCGGAGCCGTGAGCAAAGCCGATCGCCGCCGGCACGCCCGAGTCGGGCACAGGCACGACGACGTCGGCCGGCATCGGGCTTTCCTTGGCCAGTTCCATGCCGATGCGCTTGCGCGCCTCGTAGACGCCGATGCCTTCTAGGCGCGAATCGGGACGGGCGAAGTAGATATGCTCGAAGACGCAGAAGCGCCGGGGCTGCTTGGTGAAGGGCTTGATCGAGCGCGGGCCGTGGCCGTCGATAATGACGATCTCGCCCGGATCGACGTCGCGCTCGAAGCGGGCGCCGATGATGTCGAGGGCGCAGGTCTCCGAGGTCAGGATCCACGAGTCCTCGAGCTTGCCCAGGACCAGCGGTCGCACGCCCAGCGGATCGCGCACGCCGATCAGAGCCTCGTTGGTCAGCAGCAGCAGCGAGTAGGCGCCCTTGACCTTGCCGAGCGCGTCGATCAGGCGGTCCTGCACCGTCGAGTAATCGGAGCGGGCGATCAGGTGATTGATGACCTCGGTATCGGTCGTCGACTGGAACAGGCACCCGATGCGCACGAGTTCCTTGCGCAGCAGATAGGCGTTGGTGAGGTTGCCGTTGTGGGCGAGCGCCAAGCCACCGAAATCGAAGTCGGCGAAGATCGGCTGGATGTTGCGGTCCGACGCACCGCCGGTGGTGGCGTAGCGGGTGTGGCCGATCGCCGAATAGCCTTTTAGGCGGGCCATGACCGGCTGCTCGCCGAAGATATCGCCGACCAGTCCGGGGGCGCGGTGATCGTGGAACTGGCGGCCATCGAAGGTGACGATGCCGGCGGCCTCCTGGCCGCGATGCTGCAGCGCGTGGAGGCCGAGTGCTGCGTGGGCGGCGGCATCCGATGTACCGTAGATGCCGAACAACGCACATTCCTCGTGAAACTTGTCGAGGTCGTGGGCGGGATGCTTCGGGGCGTCGGGCACGGCGCGGTTATATCCGGGCGCTTCCGTTTGCGCCATCACGGATAACTCACTGCGGCGGTTTGGTATCCTCGGTGGCCGGGGCAGCCGAGGCGGGGGCGGCCGGAGAGGCCGGGGCCGCGGGAGACGGCGGCGAAACCGCGGCGGGCCCCGTTTCCATGCCTGGACGCTGGAGGCGGTTGCGGAAGCCCGTGGGCAGATAGGGTTCGACGAAAGTGGCCATTTCCTTGATCATCGGGAAGGTGGCGGCGCCCTCGACGGCCGGCGGCAGCGTCCGGGGACCGAGATATCCGTAAAACAAAAAGGCCGCGCCGAGCGCGACCCAGGCGCACAGGACGCCGAAACCCGCACCCAGGATGCGGTCGGGCTTACCCAAGGGGCTCGACCGGATCGAGCGCGACAGGGCATTGGTCAGCATCACCAGCACGATCAGGGCGGCGACAAAGACCGCCAGCATGGAGATGAAATAGGCCAGTTCGGTACTGCCCACGACCTGTTCCACCTCGGGCTGGACCACCTTGGCGAAACGCCAGGCGAGCCAGCCAGCGCCGATCCATGAGCCGATGAACATGACGGCATGGGCGAAGCCGCTCGACATGCCGATGACGGCCCCGAATACAGCCACGGCGATGACGGCGACGTCGAAAACGGTAATTCCAAGCTGTTCCATCGACCTCGCCCGTACGCTCCGTGACCTATTCGCGCCGACGGTCGGGAGCGCCCTCGCGCCGCGGACGCTTGGGGGCCCTGTCGGCCGGCTGAAAGCGAGCCACAAGGTCGGTCAGATGCTCGATTTCGTCAATGGTGATGGCCTCGGGCGGGCGCGGTGCGGGCGCCGTGCCGGCCCGGCCGCGCGGCACCAGGGCGCTGCGGAAGCCGAGCTTGGCCGCCTCCCGCAGGCGGGCCTC
>JAUXST010000901.1 GCA_030679805.1 Reyranella sp.
GGGTAGAGGACGATTGCTTTGCCGTCCTGACCCGCCCGCCGGATTTCCGCATCCGTCGAGGGACCGATCCACTTCAGCGGCCCGACGCGGCTCTGGTAGCAGACCGACCAGTCGAGGCCGCCTATCTGGTCGGCGATCGCCAGCGCTGTGCGTTCAACCTGCGTCTGATAGGGGTCGCCGCGCTTGATGACTTTTTCTGGCAGGCCATGGGCGGAGAACAGCACGCGGACTGGGCCAGTCCCTGCTTCGGCAAGACCTTGCTTCACGAGATCGACGGATGCGGCGACAAACCCCGCCTCGTCAGGGTAGCAACACACGGTTTGCGTCGGGACCGCGAGCCTTGCCGCCGCAGCCGTCGCCTTCCAGGCCTTCACCGAGGAGTCGGTCGTGGTGGTCGAGAACTGAGGATAAAGCGGCAGTAGCACGATGCGGTCGGGGGCGAAGCGCTTCACCGAGCGCACCACCGCCTCGGTCAGCGGATGCCAGTAGCGCATGCAGACATAGCCGCGCCATTCGTGCTCAGTTCCCAGCGCCTCCTCCAGCGCGCGCGCCTGCGCTTCGGTCTGGCCGAGGATGGGCGACGATCCGCCGATCTGGTCGTAGATTTTCTTCGCCTTGGGCGCACGCCGGCTGGAAATGAAGCTGGCCAGCGGCAGGCGCAGGAACGACGGCAGCGAGATGATCGCGGGGTCGCTGAAAAGGTTCTTCAGGAACGGCTGCACCGCCTCCGGGGAATCGGGTCCGCCGAGATTGAACAGGACGATCGCTATTTTCATGGGGCGATCTTCACGCGCCCGGCTTCCAGTTGCGCACGATCTCGACCAGGCGCGCGACGTTGTCGGGCGGCGTCTGCGGTACCACGCCATGGCCGAGGTTGAACACGAACGGCCCATGGCCGAGCTTGTCGAGGATGCGCGTCGCCTCGCGCTCCAGCGCGGCACCGCCCGCCACCAGCATGATCGGATCGAGGTTGCCCTGAAGGCAGATGCGCGGCTGCAGTTCCTTGGCGGCCCAGTGGGCGCCGATGCCGGTGTCGATCGACAGCGCGGCAAAGGTGTCCGGCCGACGGTACATCAGCATCGCCGGCCCGACCGCGCGCGGGAAGGCGATGACGGGAACTCCGGGATGGCGTTCGCGCAGCCCCTTGGCGATGCGCACCATCGGATCGAGCGACCAGTGGAAGAGCTGTTCCTCCGGCAGCACGCCCGCCCACGAATCGAAAAGCTGCACCGCATCGACACCCGCATCGACCTGGTAGGCGAGATGATCGACGACCGCATCGACCAGCAGATCAATCAGCAGTCCGAAAGATTCCGGATGGCCATAGGCCCACTGCTTCACCTTGGCAAAATCCTTGCTGCCGCTGCCCTCGATCATGTAGCAGGCGAGCGTGAAGGGTGCGCCAGCAAAGCCCAGCAGCGCCGTCCCGGCTGGCAGCGTCGCGCGTGTCTGGCGGATTGCCTCGTAGACCGGCGCCAGATGATCGGCGATGCGGGCGCGGGAGAGGCGCCCGAACTGCGAGGGGTCGGTCAGTGCTTCCAACTTCGGGCCCTCGCCCTCCTCGAACCAGACTTTCTGGCCGAGCGCGTCGGGCACGACCAGAATATCGGAAAACATAATCGCAGCATCGAGCCCGAACCGGCGGATCGGCTGCAGCGTCACCTCGACCGCCTTGTCCGGCGTGTAGCAGAATTCGAGGAAGGATTTCGTCGTCGCCCGGATGGCGCGATACTCTGGCAGGTATCGACCGGCCTGCCGCATCAGCCAGACCGGTGGCGTCGGAAAGCGCGTCCCGGCCAACGTCTGTAGAAACTTCCCCGCTGCTTTTGCGCTGCTCAAGTCTTGTCCCTCATGCTTCCTCTTACTCTAATCTTAATAGGTAGTAGCAGTAGTAGGGCCTGTGGCATGTGGGGATGCGCCCTATTGGACTCTTCTCCCCAGGGCGCTGTGGATCGGCTCGGGCCGGTTTCACTCGGTTGCTTGGGCTGATTCCCGACTCGCAGGCCATTCCTCCCGGGTTGTCCGCAAGGGACGAATGTCTGGAGGGCAAAGGCGAGTCGGGTCCTGAATCGGCCGGTTTGGACGGCGACAGCCACCTGTCCCCGCGATGCCGTCGACAATCCCGCGTTTCTCCCGGTGCAACTGTGGGGTAAAATGAGGCGTGGCAAATCGCAATTTTCACGTTCATCTCGTGTCCGACTCCACCGGTGAAACGGTGTCCAGCGTCGCACGCGCCTGCCTGGTCCAGTACGAGGGCATCTTCGTTCAGGAGCATGTCTGGTCCCTGGTGCGAACGCGGGGGCAGATGGAAAAGGTCGTGCAGGCGGTCGAGCGCGATCGCGGACCCGTCCTTTATACGCTGGTTGACCAGGATCTGCGCGATCTCGTGCGCGACCATTGCCGGCGGCTGCAGCTTCCCTGCGTCGGTGTGCTCGATCAGGCGATGAGCGTGCTCGCCGTCCATTTCCATTCCAAGAGCGAGCAATGGCCGGGACGCCAGCATCAGCTTGACGAAGGCTATTTCGATCGCATCGACGCCATGCACTACACGCTGGCGCACGACGACGGTCAGTCGACGCACGACCTCGAGGATGCCGATGTCATTCTGGTCGGGCCGTCGCGCACTTCCAAGACACCGACCTGCGTCTATCTGGCCAACCGCGGCGTGCGCGCGGCCAACGTGCCGCTGGTGCCCGCCGTGCCGCCACCGGCAGAACTCGAGGACTCCAAACGGCCGCTGATCGTGGGATTGATCACCGATCCCGAACGACTGGTGCAGATCCGGGTCAATCGCCTGCGCTTGCTGCAGCAGGAGACTGAGACCGAATACACCGACATGGAACAGGTGCAGCGCGAGATACAGGACGCCCGCCGCCTCTACGCGCGGCGCAAGTGGGTGACGATCGACGTCACGCGGCGCTCGATCGAGGAGACGGCGGCGGCCATCCTGCAGATGCTGGCGACGCGCCGCGAGCAGCGGCTGCAGACGAGTTAGGCAATCGGCACAACAAGGGAGCGGGTCATGTTGGTTCGTCTCATTGCAGTTGGTCTGATTTTTGCTGGTTCATCGGTACAGGCGGCGAATGGCATCGATGTCAGACGCGGCATGGATGCCACGGTCTTCGGCAACTGCGTGCCGAGCCTGGTGGTCGAGAACAAGTCGGCGGAGACCATCGATTATCTTCAGGTCGATGTCGCAGTGGCGCTGGGCAACGGCCAGGAACGCACCGTCGAACTGAAATCGGCCTATCGTGAAGGTGTACTCTATCCCATTGCTCCGGGAGGAACGGCGATCTTGAAGCAGCATCTCGATACTTCGGTGGCCCTCGGCTCTGCCTGCGGCGACGTGAAATCGCGCCGCGTTCTGCGCACGATCTGTGAAGCTGCCGGCGGCAAGGCCTGCGCTTCCTCGGTCTCGGTGCAGCCATGATCAAGAGACGGACAGTTTTAGGTGCGACAGGCGCTTCCTTGCTCGCGGCGCCTGCACTGGGCCCGGCTTTTGGACAGGGGGCGTTTCCGAACAAGCCGCTGAAAGTGATCGTGCCCTATCCGCCGGGCGGCGGCACCGACGGGCTGGGCCGCATCACCGCGCAGTTCCTGTCCGAGAAGCTCGGCCAGCCGATCGTCGTCCAGAACATTGGCGGCGCCTCGGGTACGCTCGGTTCGGACACGGTACGGCGGGCAGATCCCGACGGCTACACCTTGCTGTTCAACGCCAGCCTCTTCGCCTTGGGCAAGACGGTCGTGCCGACCTGCCCGTACGATCCGCAGACCGACTTCCGGCCGATCGCCCAGGCCGGGGAGGCGCCGCTGGTGCTGCTGGTCAATCTCAGCGTTCCGGGCACCGACTATGCCAGCACCGTGGCGGCCATCGCCAAGGATCCGAAGAAGTACTTCTTCGCCCTGTCGTCAGGCGGCTCGGCCGGCCACATCGCCACTCTGGAGTTTCTGCAGCGGACCGGGCTCAAGCTCGACACCATCCTCTACAAGGGCACTGCACCGGCCAATGCCGACTTGCTGAGTGGCAGCGTGCAGCTTTTCATGGACCCGTGGACAGTAACGCTGCCGTTGGCCACGTCGGGCCGCGCGCGGGCGCTGTTCGTCACGTCGAAGGAGCGTACGCCGCTCGCCCCGAACGTTCCGACCTCGGCGGAAGCCGGGCTGAAGGATTTCAACCTCAGCTCCTGGTACGGGCTGTGGGCGCCCAAGGCCACGCCCGATCCCGTCGTGAACCGGCTTGCCGCCGCAATGGCCGAGGTCTCCAAGGACCCCGCCTTCGTCGCCAAGACGACGTCGCTCGGCATCGTGCCGACAGCGCGGGGCCCCATGGAGTTCGCCGCCTTCATCAAGCAGGAGGTCGAGACCAACACCGCGCTCCTGAAGGACGCGAACTACAAGCCGGAGTGATTGCCGGGCGCGCGCCACTCCAGTCACGCGTCTTCTCATGAAGCACGACCGCGCCACTGGAGAGCTTGTGAATTTATTCGATGCTCGACTTTCTTACTTCTCAGCTACCGTTGATGAATTTCGATCTGATGCAGATCAAGCACGGAGAGTGCCGAAATTCGAATAACTTCACACCCTCTGGAGTGTGTGCGCCCCCAGCAATGACCTAATGCGCAGCACCGCCGCCGTCAGAGCTGCTGTGCGACCCCGTGTCATGATGAGAAAACGGATCATGGGCGTGGAAGGCCGCACCGAGATGATGGGCGGTGATTGGTAGGAGAGTTGTGGACGTAACCTCGGACATATCTGATTTGTGTGCGCCGCGATCCCACCGGCGCGGTGGGCGCATGGCCAGGAACACGAGAACAGCAATGAGCAATGTGCCAAGTAGGGCAGCAATTGCGAGAAGAGTGCCGCTCATGGCTCGCTCCCGTTTATCGGCTCGTCACTCCGCCGCCTTCGCGAGCGGCTCGAATCTGGCGTCGAAGGTGCGGATGGATTTCTCGACCGCGTCGGCCACCTGCTTGAGCTTGTCCTGGTTCACGACCTTCAGGCCGAACAGGTCCTTGACGTAGAACACATCGACCGCGCGCTCGCCGTAGGTGGTGATATGGGCCGAGGCGATCTGCAGGTTGAGCCGCGTCAGCGCCCGCGTGACGACGTGCAGGAAGCCCGGCCGGTCGCGGCCGTTGACCTCGATCACGGTGAAGGTGTCGGACGCGTTGTTGTCGATCAGCACGCGCGGCTCGACGGTAAAAACCTGGTCGCGCTTGGGCCATGAGCTGCGCTGCTGGTCGAGTTCGCGCTGGATATTGAGGCGGTTGGAAAGCGCCAGCTCGACGCGGGCGGACAGCCGCGCCAGGCGCTGCGGATCGTCGAACGGCTTGCCCTCGAGGTCCTGGATCCAGAAAGTGTCGAGCGCCATGCCGTTGGCGAGGGTGAAGATCTTGGCGTCGACGATGTTGGCGCCGCTCACCGCCATGGCGCCGGCCAGGCGCGCGAACAGGCCGTGGGTGTCGAGCGTGTAGATCGTGACTTCGGTGACCGAGCGCGCCGCGTCGACGCGATGCTCGATGGCGAGCGGCTGGTGCTGGCGCTCGGCGCCGCGCACCAGCTCGGCCTGGCGGGCGAGCGAATCGGGATTGAACGACAGCCAGTAGGGTGCATAGCCGCGCGCGAAGTGCTCGTCCTTTTCCCGGTCGCTCCAGCTTGCCAGGCGCTTGGCGACCTCGGCCTGGATCTGGCGGATGCGATCGGCGCGCCCGCCGGCCAGCGTGCCGCCCGACAAGACCTGCTCGGCGGCGTTGTAGAGTTGGCGCAGCAGGGCCGCCTTCCAGCCATTCCACACATTGGGGCCGACGGCGCGGATGTCGCACACCGTCAGGACCAGCAGCAGCCGGAGTCGCTCTGGCGACTGCACGAGGCCGGCGAAGCTTTCGATGGTCTTGGGATCCATCAGGTCGCGCTGGAAGGCGGTGCCCGACATGGCGAGGTGATAACGCACCAGCCAGGCGA
>JAUXST010000004.1 GCA_030679805.1 Reyranella sp.
GTTCCTTGACCGCGACGGTGCCCAGGATGACGCGCTTCACGCCGGCCTCAATCCACTGGGCGATGCTTTCGATGGTGCGGATGCCGCCGCCGAGCTGCGTCGGCACCTCGATTTCCTTCAGGATGCTTTGGACTGCGGCGCGGTTGACCGGATGGCCTTCGACGGCGCCGTTGAGGTCGACCAGATGCAGCCATTCGCAGCCGGCCTGGGCGAAGGCCTTGGCCTGGGCGGCCGGGCTGTCGTTGAACACTGTGGCCCGTGCCATGTCGCCACGCAGCAGGCGAACGCACTTGCCGTCCTTCAGATCGATGGCGGGAAACAGGATCATGGCGGCGGCGGTTTAGCGCGCCGGGCGGCGTCACGCCACCCCGTTCGAGGGACGCGCGCCGGCACTCAGCTCGCGCGCGATGCCGACGAACCGCTCGATCGTCGGCGTGGTGTCGCCGGAGCGCCAGGCGATCCCGGTCTCCAGGACCGGGGCCGTGCCGCCGAGATCCATATAGACGACACCGGTGCGCGCCAGATTGCGCAGCGACGCCGGCACGAGGGCAATGCCCATCCCGGCGGAGACCAGGCTGATGATCGTCTGCATCTGGATCGCTTCCTGGACGATCCGCGCCTGCCCGCCGTGTGCTGCGTAAAAGCCAGTGACGAGATCATGGAAGGCGGGTGCGCTCTGTCGCGGAAAGAGGATGAGCGGCGCGCCGGCCACCGCCTCGGGCGAGAGCCGATCAATTGAGGGCGAGAGCTGGTCTCCCGAGAGCTGGTCCCTCGAGAAGGGCAACCTGCCATCGGCGATCCAGCTCTCCGGCACGGCCGCGATCAGCGGTTCGGTCACCAGCGGCAGGTACGCGAGAGGCTTGGGCAGCGCGGCGTTCGGTGGCGGGATGATGAGTCCGACATGGCCCTTGCCCTCGAGCAGGGTGGCGATCTGCACGTCGCTCGTGGCCTCGGTCAGCGAGATCTCGACATCGGGAAAGAGCGCGGCGTAGCGGCGCACCAATGTCGGCAGGATGTTGTAGTCGGCGGTGCTCACGAACGAGATCGCCAGTCGGCCGGCGGTGCCGTCGCGCAATCGCTGGGCGACCTCGGGCAAGGCGTTCACCGCGTCGAGCACGCTCCGAACGTGGGTCAGCCACTGCGCGCCCAGCGGCGTCAGCGCCACGCTCCGTTTTGTCCGCACGAACAGCGGGGCGCCCAGCTCGCGCTCCA
>JAUXST010000013.1 GCA_030679805.1 Reyranella sp.
TCCCAGGCCAGCGTCGGGCCACCTCGGCTGCCAGCGGTTTGCCGCTTGGAGGGCCCGGCATGACGACATCGCTGAGCAGCAGGTCGTAGGGCGGCAATGCCGTTTCGAAGGCAGCGATGCCGGATGCGCCGTCGGGCGCCCAATGTGCCTGCGACAAATTGCATTTTAAGTGTATATATTTTGACTTCTAGAATTCGCACATGATGTTTGCGCTCGCCGAAACATCTACGACGGCAGGCGTCACCACGCCCGGTCCTCGATCGGCGATTCATTGAGGGCCGCTGAATCATGATCGTTGTACCGAATTCCACCTTTCTCGACTCCTGGGGCAACAATCTCGCCACAGCGCAGCAAATCGCCACCCTGGCGGACCCGACCAACACCCTGGCGAACGCACAGACGGTCCTGGGGGAGCTGTTCACCAGCAACGACGGCACGGGCACCGCAGCCACGGTCGAGGTCGCGGCGGACGGCACCACGGTGACCTTCGGACTGATGGTCAACAGGGCCAACAACAACGATCCCAGCGCCCTGCTGGCCAGCGACTGGAGCGTGCGGCAGGCGGCCCTCGCGGACCAGACGACCGTCTGGAACACCTACGGCGCCGACCCGACGACCTACAATGCCGTGGTGGCCGCCGTGCAGGCGATCGTCGGCGCCGGCGCGCTTCAGGCAGCGGCGGATGCCGGCTATGTCTCCAACGTCCAGGACCGCATGATCTGGATGACCCTCGACAAGACGCAGTTCGAGGATCTGTTCGGCACACCTCTCCTCAGCGTGCAGAGCGCGCCGGGCGACGCCCAGACCAACGCCAATATCGATCAGTATGTCCTCGCCTGGGGTGGCGATCTCAGCCTGCCGGGCAGCATCGCCGGCAATATCGTGGGGCTGTGGTCCGAGCAGAACAGCAGCTCGACGACGGTGGGCCCGGTGACCGGCCAGGAAAACATCAGCAACCCGCCGGTACTGGAGACGACGGGCGTAACGCTTGCGGTGGGGCCGCTCGGCGTCGGCAATGCAGCGCCCGACGCGAACAAGGTACATGTGACCTCGATCGCGCTGGCGGAAAGCTACAACTTCCCGCTGGCCGTCGACATCCAGACCCCCACGATCGCGCTCGTCGAGGGGAACGTGCCGGACCAGGCGCAGCTTCTGGCGAGCTACAACGACTATCGCACGGCGATCGGCCTTTCGGCCGTGACCGCGGCTCAGTTCGATGTCGTTTCGGGCACCGATGTTGTGGGCACCAGTTCCGGCGAACTCACGCTGGACATATCGGTCGTGGCCGGCGCGGCGCCCAACAGTAGCCAGCTCCTTTATGCCGATCTCGGCGGCACAGCCTTCAATGCCTATCAGCAGGCGTTTTTCGACAGGATCAATCAGCCCGGGATCCTGACCTCGTCCTTTGCGATCTACGGCCAGCCGACCGCCAACTCGCCCTTCCAGGCAGCCTTCGAGCAGCTCTTCATCGACGGTGCCCTGAACAACGTCTCGGTCCACATCGCCGCGGGCGACTCGGGCTCCAGCGCCAACCTCAACAACGGCGTCGCGAATGTCCTGGGTTCCCTTTCCCCCGCGATGGCCCTGATTGTCGGTGGAAATTCGCTCGCCAACCTGAACACGGCGCAGTCGGATCCCACGCTTTCGAGCTACGTCACCCTGGCGCTGCAGAACGATCCCGCCACCATCTTCCGGCTCGTGGCCTCGGGCCTCGCGACGCTGCCGGCTAATCTCGCGAACGCGCCGTCGCCCGATCCTGCCACGACCCTGAGCCCGATGTTCCAGAGCGTCTGGAACGCCATCGCTGTTTCGCAGAAGGACCCCACCACGCTGTCGGCTGGACTCGGCGAACACTCCGCGGGGACCGGCGGCGTCGACATCAGCCAGGCGGTGCCCGCCTACCAGGCCGCCTTCGGCCTCGCGCCCCAAAGTACGAGTGGGACCGGCCGGGGCACGCCCGATGTTTCGGCGCTGTCGTCCGGCGACACCAGTTATGCCGTGCTGAACGCGGCCTATGTCGGCGACACGAGCCAGCCCCTGTTCTTCAACAATGGCGGCACCAGCGCCGCCACGCCGCTCTGGGCATCGTTGACCGCGCAGTTCGATGCGATCTTCGCCGACCAGAATCTGCCCAACCTGGGCTTCTACAACGACCTGCTCTACACCGCGGCGGCTATCGCACCCGCTTCGTTCAACGACATCACCCTCGGCAACAACACCACCAGCTACTACACGACCGCGACGGACACCGGGTACTACAACCCCAATACCGGCACCAATATGGTGCCTACCGGCGATGGCTACGAAGCGGCGCCGGGCTACGATCTCGCCAGCGGCCTGGGCAGTCCCAATGGCCTCGTGCTGGCGCGCACCCTGACGGCGATCGCTCAGGCGCAGAGCCATTCCAATGCGCCGGTGGTGATGGACGCCGTCAATGCCCTGATCGGCACGAGCACGGTGGCGCAGACCCTGCTGGTGCAGAACAACCTCACCTCGGGAAGCACCGTCGTGGTGCAGGTCGAGGGCACGGACGCCGTGTCGATGGACGGCAACAGCGCGCTCGGCTGGACCAGCCGGTTGGCCGGACAGGCGGTGCAGGGCAGCTATTTCGACGCCGACCTGATGCCCATATTCGACGGGGCGTCGAATTCGGTCCCTTACGAGATCATGGTACAGGCGGGTGACACGTTGGGGGTCACGGCCGGCGGGACCGCGCTGGCGCTGTACCAGGAGTCGCTGACGACGAGCTATGGCTTCGTGCAGTACGGGAATGCCGCCGCCGGCACCATCAGCCTGGCGCGCCCGGTGGCGATCGCGGAGACGGCCGGCGGCGCCTCGGACCAGAATGTGGTGGTGAGGATCCGCCAGAACGGCGGCGATTCTTCGCAGCTCGAGATCTATAGCGTCGACGACCTCATGGGCAACATCGGGGGCCTGGTACCAGGCCAGGCCGGCTATGCCGCGGCGGCGGCGGCGCGCGACTACCAGACGACGACCGGTACGACGGTCATCGCCGGCCCGGGCCAGGGCAACTTCGCGCAGGTCCAGATCGTGGGTGTGGACCAGGGCGATATCCTGGCGATGAAGTTCTCGGACGTCACGACCGCCGACGTCTACTGGGCCTTCTCGCAGGCGAACGGCGGCACCAACGCCCTCTTCAACTACGGGTTCAACACCTGGGGTTGGGATGACCGGCCCGTCACCGGAGACCACGACTTCAACGACCTCGTCGTCCAATTCGACTTCGTCAGCACCGCGGGAAGCGGATGGCTCGTCTCGTGACTTGGCCCCCTCCGGCGCTACGCGCCACCTTCCCTTCAGCGCCTTCTCGCGGCTTGTAGCCAAGCTGCTTAGGCGCGACGGGGGGAGACACAAGGTGCCCCGTTTTACGGGGCGAAGGGGGCCTCAAAGAAAAAGTTGCAGGTCCAGCAGGAATGTGATAAGAAAATACCTATCATGGCGGAATCCTGACCCACCACCCGCCCGACACCCGTCGCAGGGGGCTTTTTTGTGCCCCTACGACAACCGCCTCCGGTATCGAGAAACCCGCCTTCGCCCGGAGCCGATGTCGCATCTGGGCGGTCGGCAGGGAGGCCGCCCACATCGGTCGTGACTGGCAGCGCGTCGCGGGAACGGAGGCCGTAAAAGCAGGCGGTCGCCATTTGTGGACGCCATTTGTGGACACTTTGAAAGTGACAGTCCGGTGTACTCTTTTCACCGGTTGGCGGCGGGCCAGACGCGCTGGATCATGGCGAACAGGAACGCCGTGGTGAGGCCGAACAGCAGCATGCCGTTCAGCGCCTCCAGCGCGCCCATCATCTGCCACTTGGCGTCGAGGAAGACGTTGGCGTGGCCGTAGGTGGTGAGCGCACTCAGCGAATAGAGCATCGCCGATTTGTTGTCGGCGATGGCGCCGAGGTAGCGGTAGGCGGCGGCCCAGATCCCGCCCTCGAGGACGTGCAGCCCGGTCACGAAGGTGACGGCCACGCCCATCACCAGCGCGAAGGTGAGGACGAAGTGGCGGTGCTCGGCGAAGCGGCCGAGCAGGCGCTCGGTGCGGGCGGTGAACGTGGCCAGGCAGAAGACGTGGATGACGACGTTGAGCGCGATCAGCGGCACGCCCCACGCCCAGTCGGGCCCCCACTGCATGTATCTGAACAGGTCCATGCCTCGGCCGCTCAGTCGCGCACGAGCGGCTTGTATTTCAGGCGGTGCGGCTGGTCGGCGTCGGTGCCCAGGCGGCGGTGGCGGTCGGCCTCGTAGTCCTGGTAATTGCCCTCGAACCACTCGACGTGGCTGTCGCCCTCGAAGGCCAGCATGTGGGTGGCGGTGCGGTCGAGGAACCAGCGATCGTGGGAGATGACCACGGCGCAGCCGGCGAACTCGACCAGCGCCTCTTCGAGCGCGCGCAGCGTGTCGACGTCGAGGTCGTTGGTGGGCTCGTCGAGCAGCAGCACGTTGGCACCCGACTTCAGCATCTTGGCCAGGTTGACGCGGTTGCGTTCGCCGCCCGAGAGCTGGCCCACCTTCTTCTGCTGGTCACCGCCCTTGAAGTTGAACGAGCCGCAGTAGGCGCGGCTGGAGACCTCGCGGTTGCCGAGCTTGATGATGTCGAGGCCGCCCGAGAGTTCCTCCCACACCGTCTTGTTGGGATCGAGTGTCTCTCGGCTCTGGTCGACGTAGCCCAGCTTGACCGTCGGGCCGACGGTGAAGGTGCCCGAATCGGGCTTGTCCTGGCCGGTGATCATCTTGAACAGCGTGGTCTTGCCTGCGCCGTTGGGGCCGATCACGCCCACGATGCCGCCCGGCGGCAGGTTGAAGGAGAGGTCGTCGATCAGGAGGCGGTCGCCGAAGGCCTTGGAGATCTTCTCCGCGGTGATGACGTGGTCGCCAAGGCGCGGCCCAGCCGGGATGACGATCTGCGCCTGGTCGAGCGTGGCCTGCTTCTCCTCGGCCACCATCTGCTCGTAGGCGGCAATGCGGGCCTTGCTCTTGGTGCGCCGCGCCTGGGCGCTCTGGCCCATCCATTCGAGTTCGCGCTGCATGGTGCGGCGGCGCGCGTCGGCGGTCTTCTCCTCGAGCTCGAGGCGCTTGTCCTTCTGCTTCAGCCACGAGGAATAGTTGCCTTCCCACGGGATGCCGGCGCCGCGGTCGAGTTCGAGGATCCAGCCTGCGACATTGTCGAGGACGTAGCGGTCATGGGTGACGGCCACGACGGTGCCTGGGAATTCAGCCAGGTGGCGTTCGAGCCAGGCCACCGATTCGGCATCGAGATGATTGGTGGGCTCGTCGAGCAGCAGCATGTCGGGCTTGGAGAGCAGCAGCCGGCAGAGCGCCACGCGGCGACGCTCGCCGCCCGAGAGCACATCGACCTTGGCGTCGCCTGGCGGGCAGCGGAGCGCATCCATGGCGATCTCGACGGTGCGGCCCAAGTCCCAGCCGTTGCCGGCGTCGATCTTCTCCTGCAGCTCGCCCTGCTCGGCGATCAGCTTGTCCATGTCGGCGTCAGGGTCGGAGAAGGCGTTGGAGACCTCCTCGAAGCGGGCCAGCATCTGCGCCATCTCGCCGGCGCCGTCCATGACGTTGCCCAGCACGTCCTTGGTCTCGTCGAGCTTGGGCTCCTGTTCCAGGAAGCCCACCTTGACGCCCTCGGCGGCCCAGGCCTCGCCGGTGAAGCTGTCGTCCTGGCCTGCCATGATCTTGAGCAGGGTCGACTTGCCCGAGCCGTTGAGGCCCAGGACGCCGATCTTGGCGCCGGGCAGGAACGACAGCCAGATGTCCTTCAGGACCTGCTTGCCGCCGGGGAAGGTCTTGTTCAGACCCTTCATTACGTAGATATATTGATAACTTGCCATCTTATTGATTTTCCTTGATTTTTTAGGACGTTTTTTGCCTGTGTAGGAGTTGTGTAGGAACTTTTGAGCATATCTCGCCCTTTTGGCGGCTTTCGCTCCGTTTCAGCACAACTCCAGCGTCCTGTTTCTCCATAATCACACTAATTGCTCGGTGCCCACGGCAAGGGCAGCCGCTTTATTGCGTCCGGTCCTCGGCAGGCGTTCAACTAAGGTATCGGGGGCCGGATTTCCACTCTCTGGGATGCGTTCCCCGTGTGGAAATGACCAGCCTCAACCGTCCATCGATAACACCAGATTCGCCCCGCGATATCTAGGGGAATTTGGTCCGGTGCCGGGCGTACCAGATTATGACCAGATGCCCGTGGCGTCGAGCCGTCGCGGTCGTTGTAGGGAATCGGATCGCAAGACTATGCTCGGACCGGGAGCCAGAATTATGCCTTGCGACGTAGAGACAAAATGACCGACAAACCTCACCGCGACGGCGATGCGTTCATAGCGGCGGTCGATGCGGCAATTGCGTTCGATAAGTCGCAAGGCAAGCTGTCGTCATGCGAATTCGATGTCATGGCGAGCCACGTCGCCGTGCTCTTGGCGGACGCGGTGGCTGCCTTTAACCGGGACTCGTATGGTACATGCGTCTTTCTGTCGGTGACCGCTCTCGAAGAGACGACAAAAGCCGAAATCCTCGGTTTTCGCGGCAAGCCCGGCCAAGTCCGCAGACGCAAGGGCGATCCCATGCTGAGCCATGCCGAGAAACACAGGATTGCCGTACGGCCCACGACGTTTATGGGCCGATTGCCGAAGATACTTGGAGACGATGTCTGCGCAAGGTTACAGCGAGAAGCAGAAGACGGCGTCTTGAATAGGCTGCGCGAGCAGTCCCTCTACATCCACGTCGACCACACGGGCGTGACAACTCCCGCAACGGCGATCGAGGTCGGGC